>CBFDAN010000122.1:0-5993 GCA_965602815.1 uncultured bacterium | reverse complement strand
GACCCGAATGCGTTCGTTGACCCTGGGCTCCTTGATCGGAGTACCTCCTGCTCGTACGTGTCGACGAAGCAGGCGCCTGGTGCCAATACAGAAGGCAGCACGACGCGAGTGCTGCCTGAGTAAACAACCCGGCTCACCTCACATTCGGTGGCAGGGTGGGAAGCAGGCGCCTCCGCTTGCGTCAATTGTGGGCAGGAGGGTAGACCGCCCGCACGCGTAGTTCAATCGACGACCGACGTCGCGGACACGAGACTTGAGACACGAGACCGGAGTCCAACGTCACTGTCCACATCGCCTCGGGTCTCAAATCTCGGGTCTTGAGTCTCAAATCTGCTTCAGTAGATTCGCCGTCCTGATCGCGGCGTTGGCGGCTTCGCGACCCTTGTTCTTCTCGGAGGGGGCGCTTCTCGCAATTGCGTGATCCGGGTCCGTGACTGTGAGGATGCCGAACGAGATCGGCACGCCAGTGTCAAGCATCACGCGCATGATCCCTTCGGATGTCCGCCCGGCAATGTGCTCATAGTGATCGGTTTGCCCTTCGATCACCGCTCCGAGGGCGACAACGGCGTCGTAGCCTTCATGTGCGAGACGCTGAGCGACGATCGGGACTTCGAACGCACCTTCCACGTCGACGGTCGTGACATCCCGGGCACCGGCTTCGTCGAGGATCTCCATAGCGCCGCCCAACAGCCCATCGGTCACGGGTCGGTTGAAGAGCGACCGGACGACGCCAATCCGGAGGTTGGATGCATCCAGCTCGCCACGCACGGGCACGTTCATCCTCCCACCCCGAAGTGACCGAGCTTCTCTTCCTTGGTCTTCAGGTAGAAACTGTTGTGGCTGTTCTGCCCCACCCACAACGGGATCCGATCGTTGACCTCGATGCCGAACACCCGCAGCTGATCGATCTTCTCCGGGTTGTTGGTGATGAGCCGGACGCTGCCCACCTTGAGGTCGTGAAGGATCTGTGCATCAACCCCGTAGTGACGGCTGTCGACGGCGTGCCCGATCTGCTCGTTGGCCTCGACCGTGTCGAAGCCCTCCTCTTGAAGGCGGTAGGCAGCGAGTTTGTCGAGCAGACCGGTGCCGCGGCCCTCATGCGTCGGGTTGTAGACGATGATTCCCTCGCCTTCGGCGGAGATGAGATCCATCGATTCTCTCAATTGCGCGCCGCAGTCACACCGGAGACTGCCAAAGACATCCCCCGTGAGACACACAGAGTGAAGTCTGGTGAGCACATTGTTTGCGCCGGCGACATCCCCAAGCACGAGCGCGATGTGTTCGGATCCGGTGTCGTTCGCCCGGTATCCGAATGCACGGAATTCGGCGGAATTGGTGGGCAGCGCCGCATCGGCGACCCTCGTCACCAACGCTTCCTCTCGCCACCGATACGCGACAAGGTCCTCGATAGTCACGATCGGGATGTCGTATTTCTCGGCGAATCTCATCAATGCCTCACCTCGAGACATTGACCCGTCATCGTTCACCACCTCACACAGCACGCCGGCGGGGGCGAGTCCGGCGAGGCGTGCGAGGTCGACCGCCGCCTCTGTGTGCCCCGGGCGGACGAGAACTCCTCCTGGTTGGTATCGCAGAGGGAATACATGCCCCGGCCGGTGGAACTGCTCGGCCGTTGCCGACGGTTCGACGGCAGATCGGATGGTCCGTGCGCGATCGGCCGCAGAGATACCGGTGGTTGTGCCGTCCGCCAGGTCGATCGACACCGTGAACGCGGTCTTGTGGGAGTCGGTGTTCTCCATCACCATCAGTGGCAGCTTCAGGTGATCGAGCCGCTCGCCGGTCATCGGCAAACAAATGAGGCCGCTGGTGTGCCTTACCATGAAGGCGATGTGCTCTGAGGTGACCTTCTCAGCTGCGACGATCAGGTCGCCCTCGTTCTCACGGTCTTCGTCATCGACCACGAGAACCATCGCTCCGCGAGCGATCGCACCGATCGCCTCTTCGATCTTCGCGTAGTTCATCCCCGCGCCTCCATGAGTCGTTCAACATATTTGGCAAGAATGTCCACTTCGAGGTTGACGCGGTCTCCGACCGCGCGGATGCCCAAGACCGTGACATCGAGGGTGTGGGGTATCAGCACGATCTCGAACCATGGATTGTCATCGGCGACTGGTGAAACGGCGGTAATCGTCAGGCTCACACCGTCCACGGTGACCGATCCCTTCTCGACAAGGTAGCAAGCGAGAGTCGCGGGCGTGGATACGCGAATGCGGCGAGAGGTGCCCTCTGAGGCGATGGATCGAATCGTTCCAACGCCGTCGACGTGGCCCTGCACAACGTGGCCGTCGAACCGGCCCCCCGCCGCTTCAACGGGCCGTTCCAGATCGACTCGTGAGCCGCCGACGAGGTCTCCAAGATTGGTGCGTTGGAGCGTCTCGGTAACCGCGTCGACGGTGAATCGCCTCTGATCAACGCCGACTGCCGTGAGGCAGACCCCATTCACCGCGATCGAGTCGCCGATGGTGAGGTCGACGCAGGTTCCGGGTGCGTTGATCGTCAGGGTCGCTCCTCCGCCGATCGGCTCTGAAGCGGCAACGGTGCCGAGTTCGCTGACGATGCCGGTGAACATCACACCTCTTTCTCGATGGTCGCGTCGACCCGAAGATCCGGACCGAGCATGGTGATCCTGTCGATCGAGACTTCCAGGGTGTCCGCGATCGTTTGAAAGGTTCCCGCTATCGCCGGGAGGCCGATTCCGACGGCGAGTTTCGCCCCGTAGTAGAAGACGATGCGATCGACGATCCCGGCTCTCAGCGCAGATCCCGCAATCCCGGGCCCGCCCTCGATAAGGAGCGCCAGCACGCCCTCGCCTCCGAGATGTTTGACCGCGCCTTCGATGTCGACCCTATCGGCGCCCGGCATAGAAATGACGGTCGTACGCCCGCTTGGCGCCGTCCCGCGTTCGCGGCTCGTGAACACGATCGGATTCCGCTTCAGAATCGCTGCGCCGGATGGGATTGTGCGCCGCCCGGCAACTATGACCGGCCGAGGCTGGGGTCCGGCATAGCCGTCGATACGAACGTCGAGACGAGGATTGTCGGCGATGACCGTCCCGATACCAACGAGCACCGCGTCGTTTTCTGCCCGAAGCTGATGCGCGTCCCTGCGCGCCTCATGCCCGGTGATCCACTGCGAAGATCGATCTGCAGCCCCGGACTGACCGTCGAGTGTTGCAGCGATCTTCAGCGTCACCAGTGGCCGACCGGTCGCTCGGTGATGGAAATAGCCGGGGTCGTTTGCGACCACTGCCGCCTCTTCGATCCCGGTGACAACCTCGATGCCTGCGTCGCGAAGTTGGGCGATGCCTTGCCCGGCAACTCGTGGGTCGGGATCAAGCGCTCCAACAACCACGCGTTCGACGCCGGCTTCGATCACCGCCTGGACGCACGGCGGCGTTCGGCCGTGATGAGCACACGGTTCGAGTGTGACGATGAGCGTGGACCCGCGGGCGTCGGATCCGGCCTGCGCGAGCGCCGCCGCTTCTGCGTGTTCCGCTCCGGCCTCGAGGTGGGCGCGTTCGGACAGCACTTCCCCTGCAGGATTCATGACGATCGCACCGACCCGCGGATTCGGATGCGGTCTTGTTGCCTCGGTCAGACCGATGGCACGCTGCATCAACTCATCCGCGCGGTGCATTCGGAACAGGTTGTCCTCGACGCGACGCGACATACGCCCTCCTTCTCCCATCCGGACTGTCACCGTCGGCCCCGGAGTTTCACCGGATCCACCCCATGAACGCACGGGGGTCGCGGGCTTTCACCGCCGGTCGGGAATTGCACCCTGCCCTGAAGGGGGCAACACGAAGATTAGCGGGGTATTCGTCGTGTTCGGCCGCGTTCGTGGTGCGCACTCTTTGAGACACAAGGCACAAGGCACAAGGCACGAGACTTGAGACACGGGACTTGAGACACGAGATAGAGCATTCGGCGGGTCTCCCATCTCACATCTCGAGTCTCGAATCCGCCGTCTGCGCGTCCGACTGCACGCCCGCCGCTTGGCCTTATTGTCTCCGGTCTATGGAATACGTCGATCCAGGCTGGCGTTTGGCAAACTCTTTCATCTCGGATGCAATTGCCGAAGCTTCCCACTCGGACGCGATCGCGCGGTACTGGTTGGTCACCACACCCATGGAGAACGACACGATGGGATAGGCATGACGCTCACCGCGGCGGTCGGTTACCTCGATGTAGCCCTGAAGGGCATCAGCCGTGTCGTAGAAATCGAGGATTCCGTCGTCGAAGGCCTGAATGACGTCTTCGCAGAAGGCTTCGACCAGATTGGGATCGACGATGGAGATGAAGTCGTCGCCCCCGACGTGGCCCACGAATGATTCCGGATCACCGCAGGCGGCCGCGACATTCGTCAGGATGGTCGCGGTGTATTTGATGACGGAATCCCCGCGCATGAACCCGTAGTGGTCGTTGAAGGCCTTGAAGTTGTCCAAGTCGCCGTAGACCACGGCGATTGGTGTCCGAGACTCGATACGTTGCTCGAGTTCGGCGGCGATCCGGAAGTTTCCGGGCAATCCGGTGAGCGGAGAGACATCGCGCATCTGCTGGGCCCGACGGATTACCGTCCCGACACGCGCTATGAGTTCTTCGACGGCGAACGGTTTGGTGATGTAGTCATCCGCGCCGAGATCGAGACCCTTCACACGATCCTTCGCAAGAGCTCGGGCCGTGAGCATCACCACTGGGACACTCGACGTAGTCGGATCATTGCGAAGGTGGCGCAGCGTCGTGAGACCATCCATGCCCGGCATCATCACATCGAGCAGCACCAGGGCCGGAGGATGGTCCGTCGCGATCTGAAGCGCCTCGATACCGTTCGAAGCCGTCTCGGCTTCGAACCCTTCGAGTTCGAGATTCATCTTGACGTACTGGAGGATATCCGGATCGTCGTCGACGACAAGGATCAGATCTCCCATGTTCCCTCTACTGGCCGATGGCCGCTCTTAGCGATTCCACGGCGGCGACCGGACTGGGCTCCCGAAATATCGAGGTCCCAGCCACGAACACGTCGGCCCCAGCCTCGCGAGCTGACCGGATCGTGCTCGTGTCGATCCCACCGTCGACCTCTATATCGGTCACCAGGCCGGCGGAATCAACGAACTTCCGTACGCGCTCGATCTTGGGGAGCACCGATTCGATGAACACCTGTCCACCAAAACCGGGATGGACGGACATGACGACCACCATGTCTACGATCTCAATGAACGGTTCGATCGCCTCGAAGGGCGTCGGCGGGTTGATCGCCAGACCGAATTCCAACCCCACGTCGCGGGCGATTGCAGCCACGATCGTTGGGTCGGGGAAGACCTCGATATGAACTGTTGCCAGGTCCCCGCCCGCTGCTTTCAGGTCCTCGAGGTATGCGTCCGGGTTCAGGGTCATGAGGTGGCAGTCGAGCTTGAGGCTTGTCGCCGCACGAAGCGATGCAATTACCGGCATCCCGAGAGAGATGTTCGGCACGAAATGGCCGTCCATGACATCCACGTGAAGCAGGTCAACATGCTCCTCGACGCGGCCGACCTCATCACCGAGGTGGGCGAAGTTGGCGGCCAGGATGGAAGGTGCGATTCGCGCTGTCTTGATCACGTCGAGCGAGTGTATCCGGTTCTCGGTCGCTCGACGCTTGTCGAGCGGTCGCGAATCTGCCTCGGCCATCGGACCGTCACCGATCGATCACCGCCACCCGGTGAGATGTGGAGCGAGGAGAACACCCCCTTCGAGAGCTGTGCCGGGGGTCCCGGTGGGGGACCGCGATCCGGTCCCCTCAACGACCTTGGTCGTTTCGTCAGATGTCACCGTGCAGACGGAATACACGAGCCGTCCGCCGGGGCGCACCAGCCGAAGCGCTGCCTCGAGCATCCTGCGCTGGAGACGGCCCGCTTTGGCTGCACTGCCTTCGCCGAGTCGATGTCGGATCTCGGGCCGTCGCCGCAGCGTGCCGAGCCCGGTGCACGGGGCATC
>CBFDAN010000121.1:0-6013 GCA_965602815.1 uncultured bacterium | reverse complement strand
CCTGGCCGCCAACCGAGTCGCTGACGCTCGGTTCGTGGAAGCTGTCGGCCGGCGACGGATTCTCCCGGCGTCGCAACTCAGCCGTGCCGTCGGGTCCGGTACCTGATGACCTCGAGCGACGCCTCACCGACGTTGCGGAGTGGTACCGCGTGCGTGGGCTGCCCACGCTGTATCGGATGACTCCCGGGTGTGACGCTGCTGTGGACGGCATCCTTGCCGATCGAGAATTGGTGCTCGAAGCACCAACACTGGTGATGTCGCGCTCGCTTGATTCGGTCGAGTCGGTCGGAGGGGTCGCCGAGTCCCCCGTGGTGACGGACGCGTGGGTTGAAGCAGAACTGGCCGCCCTCGGAATCGACCGCTCGATGGTCGGACCGTGGCTGGCAACGATCGTCACAGTGCCTTCCCCTGTCTCGTTTGTTGTTCCCGTCGACGATGGAGAGCCGGCAGGAGCCGGGTTTGGTGTTGTTGTTGACGCCCTGCTCGGCGTCTTCGAAGTAGCGGTTCGGCCCGAGTATCGCCGGCGAGGACATGCCGGGCGGATCATGGCGGCACTCCACCGATTCGGGATACGGGAAGGGGCGCGCAGCGTGTTCCTCCAGGTTCTCGAAGATGACGATCGCGCGATCGCGCTGTATCGGTCCTTGGGCTACGACGTGTCGCATCGCTATTGGTATCGGCGCGGCCACGTCTGATACAGGTTCGAGCCAGGCTCGCGCATCGGAGGTCACCGTCCTCAGGTGGTTTGGGCCGACACCGCGGTGGAGGCCACAGCGTGTTGCTCGGGAGCAATCGGGCGACGTGTTCAGATAGGATCCGCGAGGAGGAGGCCACATGAAACCGATGCAGGTCGCACTCTTCTGCGAACTTGGGATCTTGACGCCAACCCACGTTAAGGTTGCCGACGTTGACGTTGTTGTGGTGCGATGGGACACGGAGCCCGAAGTCTCGGCGCTCTACGGCCGCTGCCTGCACCGGGGTGCGTTGCTGTCGGACGGTTGTATCGAAGGAGACAACCTCGTGTGTGGTTTGCACCGATGGGACTACCGATACCGGACCGGCATCTCCGCGTACGACAACACGGAGCAGCTCGAACGCTTCACCTCCTGGATGAAGGAAGGAGCCGTATTCGTCGATGCCGACGAGATAGCAGAATGGGCGAGAGTCAATCCCCAGCCATACGCCCGGAAGGCATACCAGGGAACGTATCAGGACCACACCGGCACGCCCGACGAACCGTATGTCAAGATGATCAGGGAGTTCGCCGGGTACGGTCTCGAACGAGTCGGCGCCCACGGTCCCGCCGGGGCGATGGGCGTGCGTCGATCGCAGCTCCCGTCGTGGGATGACCTGCAGATCGTGACCGCACAACTCGCCGTCTCACCCCTGCTCGACGATGAGGCGGTGACTACCGAGCTGGTGATCGGTCCAGCCGCAGCCCGACCGCTCCGGTTGGACATCCCGCTGTTCGTGTCTGACATGTCGTTTGGGGCGCTTTCGCAGGAAGCGAAGACAGCGCTGGCGAGGGGGGCCGAGTACGCAGGGACGGCGATCGCATCGGGCGAAGGCGGGGCTCTGCCGGAAGAACGCGTCGAGACCAGCCGCTATCTCTACGAACTGGCGTCGGCCGAGTTTGGTTTCAGTTGGGACATCGTTGAACAGGTCCAGGCGTTCCACTTCAAAGGCGGACAGGCAGCCAAGACGGGTACCGGGGGACACCTGCCGGGTGCCAAGGTCACCTCGAAGATCGCTGAGGTGCGAGGTATCCCGGTCGGGATGCCCGCCGTGTCACCCGCGCGATTCCCGCAATGGGACGGCCCATCCGGATTCAGGGACTTCGCAGATGAAGTACGCGAACGAACCGGCGGAATCCCGATCGGGTTCAAGCTTTCGGCCCAACACATAGAGGCCGACCTCGATGCCGCGCTGGCGGTGGGGGTGGACTACGTGATCCTCGACGGTCGTGGAGGTGGGACGGGGTCGGCTCCGCTCGTCTTCCGCGACAATATCTCGGTTCCGACCATCCCTGCGCTTGCCAGGGCACGCCGCCACCTCGACGCTGCCGGCGCCGGCGATGTGACGCTGATCATCACCGGCGGCCTGCGGGCCCCGGCCGATTTCGTCAAGGCGTTGGCTCTCGGTGCCGATGGCATCGCTGTCTCGAATGCTGCGCTCCAGGCCATTGGGTGCATCGGCATGCGGGCTTGCGACACGAACAACTGCCCGGTCGGGATCGCAACGCAACGTGAGGACCTTCGAGCGAGGCTCCCGGTTGATGAAGCCGCCAATCGTCTCGCCCGATTCTTCCGTGCATCGGTGGACCTGATGCAAGTCCTTGCGAGAGCATGTGGCCACCGACGGCTCGCCGAGTTCTCACCAGACGATCTCACCACGTTTGGACGCGAGATGGCCGATCTCTCCGGTGTTCGGTTCTCGGGTCCCGAAGCAGCTGCGCGTTTCTAGCGGCTCGCGTTCTGTGACGGCAGCTTCGGGAGCAGCCAGCTCAAGAAAGCGTCTTCGCTGCGGGTCTGAAGGGTTGCCTTCCCCGGACCTGTGAGGTCCACCACGAGACCCTCACCGCCGAAGATCGTGCTCTTCCACCCTGCGATCTTGCGCACGTTGAACCCCATACCTTCGGTGAACGTGACAAGGTGTCCGGTGTCGACCGTGAACTGCTCACCCGGACCAAGCTCGATCTCCTCGATCGCGCCATACGACGAAATCAGAAGAGATCCGACGCCGTGCACCTTCAGCATGACGAGACCCTCACTGGCGAAGAATGTCTTCGCTCCGCTCCACTTCGTATCGACGTTCACTTCCGGCGACGACGCGATGTAGCTGCCGCTCTGAACCATGAGTGTCTCGCCCATGAGTTCGAGCAGCTTCATATCGCCGGGGAGCGCTGGAGCGAGGAAGATCCGACCCCCCGATGGTGGAGCCGAGAAGGTGTTGAGGAAGAAGCTCTCGCCGCCGAGGGTGGCTCGCCCGAGCGATTTCAGGAAGCCGCCTCTAGCCTTTGTCTGGAGCTCGAGGTCAGTCGACATAGCAACCATCGCGCCGGCTTCGACGACGATCTCCTCACCCGGGTTGAGGTCGACTTTGGCGGTGGCGTAGGACGGGCGATAGTCGATCGTGACGTTCATGACGCTCCCTTTTGTAGGTTCGTCGCCGACGATACCGACTGCGGCCGGATCTGGAGTGCCAACGTGGTTGCACTGGTTCGCTACGATCGCGTCCGTCGGGCGTCGATAGCGCTCGACCCCCTCCGCCGCCCGGCGGAGGTACCTCCCCCCTGCGGGAGAGGAGTGCCGCCGGGAGGAGTGTGATGGGCCCGTAGCTCAGCTGGTTAGAGCAGGCGACTCATAATCGCTTGGCCGCAGGTTCGAGTCCTGCCGGGCCCACAAGCAGTGTTCGTCGCTCGGGTAGCGGGAGCGTCGTGTTGCTGCGCCACCACCGGGTGGTTGCGATGCGTGAGAGCTGCCGGGCCGGTTTGGGAGAGAGGCACCCCCCACCTCTGAGCCCCTCTCAGGTATGCCGTTGGCTCAGATGTAGCCGAGTTCGGCTCCGATCGTCGTGTACAGGGACATGTTTTCCATCAGTTTGTCGCCGGTGACCATGATCTCGACATCGAATTCGGTCACCGTGAAGACGGCCGTGTCAAGCATCTTGCGAACGTCGTCCATATCGAGGATCTTGTTCGCGATCTCGACAGTCTCGGTTTTGATGACGAACATCCCGCCGCCGACAAGGTGATGGAACACCTCGGGTTCGGCACACATGCCCTCTTCGGCGAGTCTGCCGTATATGGTGAAGGCGTTGGCAAAGACTTCCAATGCCTTGGCTTCACGGCCGGGGACGGGAGTGTTGTAGTTGATCACGAGTGCTGCATTCCACATAGGTTCTTACCCCCTTTCCTCGGGTGGAACTGCTTCCCTGCCATTACTAGCAGGGCCAGCCGCAAAGCGGAAGGGCGTATGAGCTACCGCATCCCGGTTCTCTCCTGTTCGCGACTCCTCACGAGCGTGAGCCATTCGGCCTGATGTACGGATGGCAGAATCGAATCCCCGAGCACCAGCTACGCGAGACAGAACCGGAACCGACGCGCCCCGGAACAAACCACTAGACACAAGGAGCCTTCGTTGTGGGCGGTTCGTGACGTTTCGTGATATGTCGGTGAGTCGGGTCGCGACCTCGACTGAGTGTGCGGCGGTTTGGGCGGTCTGTCTCGCTCGCCGGTAGGGTGGCTGGAGGTCGCGCGGAGGAGTGGCGGTGGTAGGAAGTCGTCGGTGGCAGTGGCGGAACGTCCCGCTACCTGAGAGCCATTTGGCTCTCATCGCAGCCGGGATGATCGCCCATATCGGCATTTTGGGCGGTTCGACCAGGCATCCTTGGCCGCCCATGCGTCCTGCCGTGACTCCCTGACATCGTAGTCGATTCGGTCGGGTGGTCAGGTTCCGATGCTGTGTGCGATTGCGGCTCTGAGAGCTTGTTCGGGTGGCGTGCCTCGGTAGCCGTCGTCGGTTGGATAGATGCGGCAACTCAGACCGACGGGTGCGTCGGTGTCGAGGAACGGGTCGTCGCCGTTGATCAACACGGTGGGTGACCCTCGGAACTCCAACGCTTCGGCTCGCTCCGGTGAATCGACAGTGACCAGTCGGATCGTTCCATCCCAGCCTGCCTCATCGAGCAGGGCTTCGAGCAACAGGTGTGTGTCGTGGTGGTTGGGGCATCCGTCGAAGTAGAGCAGAGAGACATCCATGGGAACGACTCTATCGCCCTGTTCACGACCCAACTGAGAATCGACGCCGCTGACACCGCCCAAATGGGCGGCTCACCGAAGCTGACGGAGAGCGTCGCGATGTCGGACAGTCTCGACGCCGAGCGTCGCCACGAGAATCACGCACGCCACTACACCCAGTGCGGCGGCACTGAGGTCGCCTAGGGCGATGCCGGCGATGCCCAGTACTCCAATGGCGATGAGCCTCTCCCACGCCGTGTGGAGCGTAAAGAGGCGAGCCATGGCGGATTCTGACGCCAGGAAGAGTATGAGCCCACCCACGAACGCCCATCTCGTCGCGTTGTCAAGCGAGAGCTCCGGATGGGCGAGGATCTCTTCGGTGCCGATTGCGAACAGGATGACGCCGGCAACGAGCGGATAGTGAGCTACCGAGTAGGCGCTACGCGCCAGTTGACCCTGGGCAATCCCGGTGGCAGCTTTGAGTGCGTTCTCGCCGACCTGGAACAGCCAGTCGAAGTACGACCACCACATCGCGAGGACGGTGAGCAGCATGACCGTGCCTGCCACATAGAACGCGAGTGAACCGGCGCTACCAACGGTGCCGACTCCGATGGCAATGAGCGCCTCGCCGAGAACGATGATTACGAAGAGCCCGTGTCGCTCGGCGAAATGGCTAGGGACGATTGGGTACTCATTCCTCTCGACCGCGAGCGTGCTGACAATGTTGACGATCACCGCGGCGACCCAGAACCAGATCCGAACGTCATCGGAGACAAATCCTCCGATCAGCACAAGAACCGAACCTGCCATCACTCTTGGTGCATAGGCCAAGAACCCAGACACCTGATCGGTGCCCCAGATGAGCGACACGTAGAAGACCGCCCAAAGGCTCATTACGCCGAAGTACGCCAAGGCAAAGATTGCGCCGTCCGCACCAAACGCTCCTTGAACAGCCGTCGCCAAGACAAACGTGGCTGCCGTGGCCACCAATAGGACTATCCGAGGACGTAGTTCGTCGAAGTCCGCGTTTCCAGCAGTCCAAGTGAATTGGGTCCACGCCCACCAGAGCAGCGACAGGACAATGGCCGCCTGACCCAGAGTCACCCAGTCAAGATGGCCATGGATAGAAGCCGCGACCTGCGTTACTCCGAACACAAACACAAGATCGAAGAAGAGCTCAACGAAACTCGCGCTGCGGTCTTCGGTCACGCCAAGAACTCCTCGGAAGCGAGCAGGCGACACTAGCAACTAGGGGTGCATATCACGCCGGGGGCC
>CBFDAN010000120.1:0-6026 GCA_965602815.1 uncultured bacterium | reverse complement strand
TTTGTGCATCGGGAGCGGGAACGACCATCATCCCGTACATGATTCGCCTGCGACGCTCCCTTGTTCTGCTGGTACTCGTGTCGCTCCCTGCGATTGCATGTGCCGCACCGGCCGTCGCTCAACGAGCCGTCGTGGAGTGCGGTGAATACCGGGGCGTCGTTTGCCAGGGGTATTTCACCGACGAGGCGGGTGTCGTCGACGATCCCCAACGCATCGAGGATGCGATCTCACGTGTCGTCGGGAACCACGGAAACCCAATCGCGGTTGTGGTAGTGCAAGACAGTCGCGGCGCCAACCCGGCCGACTTCGCCGCCGACCTCGCGAACGCGTGGGGCGTCGGCGACCCGGTCGAGGAGAATGGCATCCTCGTCCTGGTGTCCCTCGACGAGCGCAGGACCGAGGTCGTGACTCAGGACAGCATCAGCGTTCCCGGCAGCGCCATCGCAGGTTCGGCCAGGAGCTTCTTCTCGGCGGGAGACTTCGAAGGCGGATTGCTCGCGATCGTTGGTGCCGTCGAGCAATCACTCGCAGGCAACCTGACGGAAGAGTCCGACTCCGGAGGATTCTCATTTGGGTGGATCGTCTCCCTCGGCATCGCCGGCTTCTTCGGTTTCTCAATCGTCCGCCAGGTCAACTCGAATCGTCGCGATCGAACGAAGAAGGCAAAGAAGAAGCGTGAGCGGCTGGTCGACGGAGACTTGGCCGAACTCGAGCCCTCGGGCGCGGACTTGCCGAGATATGCAGACTTCGCGGTGCAGCCTCCCCCTGCGAGTGACGTGCCCACCGCCGATGGGATCGACGAACTCTGGCGGGTTGTGTCCGGTGACGCGTCGGACGCCACGGCCCTCCAATCTCTCTGGAGCCTCGGCGCGCTCGATGTCATTGACCGCGAACGTCTCGTGCGTGAGACCCGCGAGCCGCTGGACTTGCGCGCATCAGAAGAGCGACCCATTCTGGAGAACGCCGTACAGGAAGCAGCCGACGAGGCACTGGCGGTCGATCTCAAGGACGACGGA
Organism: uncultured bacterium; assembly: GCA_965602815.1. GTDB lineage: Bacteria > Actinomycetota > Acidimicrobiia > Spongiisociales > UBA5794 > JAHEEL01. The sequence continues at coordinate 5,010 of CBFDAN010000120.1, read as the reverse complement.
ACGTTCCACTCGAAACGTCGCTCACTCGAGCGGCTGATCACCTCTCTGCGCCCTCACAGGATTGCGGCCGGGCGGAGACGCACGGGTGACGCTCTCATCGCAGAACTCACCCCGTCGCCGATCGGAGATGTGGTGCCGACTCCACTCGGCACTCGCCTGGTGGAAGCAGCGGCGGCCTTCGACCGGACCGTTCCGCTCTCCGAGTCGGTGGCCGAGTACCGGACCGCTTCCTCGGAAGCAGACGTCAAGGCCCATCGCCTCGAGCAACTCTATGTTCGGCTCCCCCAATCCACCGCCAGGCCGGCGATCGCCGCCGCGCTGGCCGATCTCGATAATGACACCGACCGCGCCGTCGACCGGTACGAAGAGGTCAGGGCGGCGCTCGGTGCCAAAGCCGCAGGTCTCACCGCCGACGGCTTGGATCCGGCTGCGATCGCAGCCTTGCTGCTGATGAATCGCAACGAAGGCAACACCGCGGAGTTCCTGGAGGCCTACCAACTGCATCGTGATCGCGGGTTCGATCCAGCCGAGGCCGTCGAGTTTGCCCTCGCGGGCCTCATGACGGAGGGAGAGGTCAGCCGGGTTCGCGCCGTCACACGTCGCCTCGGGCTCCCAATCTCGATCACTGCGGGCCTCCTCAACCGGCGCGATGACGGACCAGAGGTCTACGAACAGCTTCGTGACGAACTCACCACGTACACCACGAGCAACTCAGCTCGCACCATTGCCGGAGTGCTTGCCATGTCGCTGGAACCCAGCCAGGCCATGCGGCGCTGGCTCGCGGCACGGGACGCGCTCCACGAACTCGGTCTCGTCGGCTCGTACGCGGATGTCGCGGCAGCCTTCGGCGCTTCTGACCGTCGTGGGCCCCGTCGATTCGCCCTCGCCTATGCCGCGCAGCGGCGTGCGTTGTCCGACAGCACCATCGACGACGCCGACCGGTTCGCTCCCGAACTCGCTCATGCCGGCACAAGCGGGCAGAACGACACCTGGTCGGGATCTCCGATCCCTGCGGGCATTGGATCATTCGACCCCTTCACGTTCTTCTATCACCACTGGGTGATCACGCGCGGAGTCTCCGACTCCTACGGATGGGAACCGGTCTACGAGGACTCCTCATGGTCCCAGGATCGAGGTTCGTGGTGGGGCGGAGGCGGCGGATTCGGTTCGAGCGGCGGGTCGTCGTGGGGCGGGTCGTCGTGGAGCGGTGGCAGCTTCGGTGGTTTCGGCGGTGGAGGCGGGTTCGGTGGCGGTGGCGGCGGCGGTGGCGGCTGGTGACCTTTCACATCGAGAGTTCATCGAACTGGCGAATCATCGCCAACTCCCGCCTGAAGAAGCGCGGTCAACGAGAGGCGTCCGGCACGTTCCTCATAGAAGGAACGCGAGAAACCGAACGCGCGGTTTCGGCCGACACGACAATTGTCGAGGTCTTCCTCTGCGAAGACTATGCCGCAACAGAGACTCTCACGCTCGCCGAAGACATTGCCAGGACCGGGATCCAGTGCACCACCACTTCGGCCCGGGCATTCGACAAACTCTCCATGAGACGGCACCCGGACGGCATCGTCGCCGTGGCTCCCGTCTGGGATCCATCGCTCGATGAACTCACGACCGACCTCACGCTCGTGGCTGAGTCGATAGAGAAACCGGGCAATCTCGGTGCCATGTTCCGTACGGCGGATGCCGCCGGAGCCGGTCTGCTGATTGCCGACCCGAACGTCGACCCGTTCAATCCGAACGTCGTCAGAGCCTCGCAGGGTTCGTTGTTCTCGGTTCCGTTTGCAGTCACGGACACTGATTCCGCGATCGACTGGTCGCGCCGACGCGGTTCCGTGTTCGTCGCGACGCCGGACGCGGATCTCGAGTTCTGGGACGCCGACCTCACGGGCATCGCCGCCATCGTCGTCGGGTCCGAACATGGCGGCGTTTCAGCGGTCTGGCGTGGGATTGGGAGCCCGGTTCGGATACCCATGGCTGGAAGCGCCGATTCGCTCAACGCATCGGTCTCTGCCGCCGTGATGCTCTTTGAGTCGGTCCATCAGCGCCGGTAGGCCTACGGCTTGCTGAGGCGCCAGATTCCGTCGTCCTCGAGCACACCGTCGATGAGCCTGAGACGCTCGAGTATGTCGCCCGAGTAGGCAGCGGGATTCACGTCCACGTGGAGCGCCGAGCCGTGTCGGAATATCGTGGGAACGTCCGAGACTCCGAGGCGCGTACCCTCATTGGTCGAGTCGGCAACGGCCTCGACATCCGGCACGATCGTGTCGTCAATTCCGGCGGAGGTCGCGGCCATGACGGTCACGTTCGGATCGATCAGATCGGCATCTTCGAGGTGCCTGAGCGCGAGCAACGCCTGGAGGTACGCCCCGTGTCGTTCCGGGAAGCGGCGGCGAACGGCCTCAACCAAGGCCAATCCAGCGGCGCTCTGCGGATCACCCTCGGCCAGGAAAGGACGCCACTCGAGTCGCAGTTCGACACCGTCGTTTGAGGCGGCGGTGAGGAACCGATAGAACCGCCACACTGAGGATGAGAAGTCGTAGTAGATCCGACCCTGAAACGTCATGCACTCAGTCTCAACCGCCGCCTCCGCCACTGCAAGTCGACTCCGTCGTCCTTGAACCGAACGTCTGTTCGGTGTAGCGTCGTTTGGCGGAGGTGCAGATGCTGGCGGGGCAACGGACATTCGAGGATATGGAAGCGGCACTCCACGCTGTCCCATTCTGCGTACTCGACCTCGAGACAACGGGAGCGACCGCCGCACATTGTGAGATCACTGAGATCGGGGCAGTCAAGTACCTCGGCGGCGAGCTCGTTGGTACATTCCAGACACTCGTGAACCCGGGCACGGAGATCCCCCCGTACATCACGGTGCTCACCGGCATAACTCAGGCGATGGTCATCGAGGCGCCGACCATCGGCGAGGCACTTCCGGCCTTCCTCGAGTTCATCGGTGATGCCGTGATCGTCGGACACAACGTGCGATTCGATCTCTCGTTCCTGAACGCGGCGGCTGAACGACTCGGATACGGGCGCCTCGCGAACCGGTCGGTCGATACCCTCGGACTGAGTCGGCGCCTCGTCCGTTCGGAAGTCCGAAATCTGAAACTCTCATCGCTCGCCGCGCACTTCCGCGCCCCATCTCCCCCAACCCACCGCGCACTCGACGATGCAAAGGCCACGGCGCACATCTTCTGGTCCCTCCTCGAACGAGCGGGGACACTCGGCGTCACCCATCTCGATGATCTGCTGACTCTTCCGACGGCGCGAGGTTCCGCCCATTACGGCAAGATCGAACTGACCACCGACCTTCCGCGCCGACCGGGCGTCTACTTCTTCATCGATCGCGATGGATCCGTGATCTACGTCGGAAAGGCGAAGAATCTGCGGTCTCGCGTTCGCTCCTACTTCTACGGCGACAACCGGCGCTCGGTCGCTCAGATGCTGCGTGATCTCGAGCGAATCGAATACCGGACGTGCGAAAACGAACTCGAGGCTGAAATCGTCGAGCTCCGGCTCATCGCCGAACACACACCGCGGTACAACCGCCGGTCGCGACCGCCGAGAAGCCAAACCTGGGTGAAGCTCACCACTGAGCGGTTCCCCCGCCTCTCCCTGGTCCGGTCGATTCGAGACGACGCGGCGCTCTACCTCGGACCGTATCGATCCCGAAAGTCCGCGGAGGTCGTTGTGCACGCGATTTGGGACGCCGTTCCGATCCGGCGCTGCAACACCAGCGGAGTCACTCGCTCCGCTGCATGTTCCTACGGGCAACTCGGCACCGCGCTGTGCCCATGTGACGGTTCCGTCGAAGACGAACACTATCAAGCGGTGGTCGACCGCCTCCGTGACGGTATCGACCGTGATCCCACAACGATGCTCGACGCGCTCCGCGAGCGTATGTCACGGCTGGCGCGCGATCGGCGTTTCGAGGACGCCGCGGAGGTGAGAGACCGCTACCAGTCGCTCGCGCGCTCGCTCGCCCGTCGCCGGGCCTGGCAATCCCTCTCGGCCGCCGGAACCCTCTGGGTCGAGGACGCGAACGGCGACGGGGTCGCGATCCGTCACAGTCGCCTGGTGGGATCCTGGAATTGCCGGTCGCAACCCCCCTTGGTCGCTGCCGAAGACCCGATTACACCCGGGTCGCAGGTCCCCGAATCCGTCCAAGTCGCCGAAGAGGCACACCTGATCTGGCGATGGCTTGAACGTGAGGGCGTGTCCATCCTGCAGAGCACCGGAACGTTGGCCGTACCCCTCTGGCCCGTCCCCGCACTCACGTGATCACGAGACGATCGATCCTGGAGGCACGACATCGTCCGCCCGCAGCAGGACAACACCGTCACCGGTCACCACACCGAGCACGAGGACATCGGAGCGGAATCCTCCGACCCGAATCGGGGCGAAACCGGTCACGACCACCACCTGGCGGTTGACGAGATCCTCGGGCCCGTATCTCTCGGTGATCTTCGCCGACGACTGAACCGGCGTCTCGCCACCAACGTCGACCCACAGCTGATAGGCCGGTTCGCGGGCTCCGGCGTTGTCTTCGACCTTCACGATCGTGCCGACCCGGATACCCAGTGACTCCAAGTCCTTCATGTCCGGTGTTTCGTTCATCCCACCACGCTACCTTTGCGCCATGCGTTTCATCATCCGACCAGGCACCGATCCTGTGGCCCGCGCCGACGCAAACCTGCTGGCGGCAATGGGCCTCCCCGGCGGCGGAATCGTCGCACTCGGCAAGACACACTGCCGCGTGTCACCGGGCGACGTCCCGGGACCGAATGCGCTGACCGTTGGACCATTGATCCGCGCGAACGCCGAAGTGTCACTCGGCACGTCGATCGATGTCGTTCGCACCGTCGTACCCCAGGCACGCCGTGTCATCGTGGTCGGCGGGGAACGCCTCGACGCTCGTCACCTTGCCCGCTCACTCCAGGGGAACGTCGTTTCCGTCGGTGACCGGATCGCCGTGCACGGCTCGTACGGCGAGCACGATGAGGAAGAGCGCAT
>CBFDAN010000119.1:0-6028 GCA_965602815.1 uncultured bacterium | reverse complement strand
CCGTTGGGGAGGTATCGGCAGCTGCAGCGGTCCGCTCGGCGTTGTAGTGGCCGTGCCGAGCGTCGATTCGCGGCCTGGCCTCACGGGTCGTGCGCGTGAGGCTCTGCAAGTGTCGCCGGTGGGTGTCTTCCATTCCTGGCAGCATTGTGAACCCCAATCGGCTGTGGGTCCAGAATGGTTGTCGCCGACCCAGGATGGACTAGTGCCGCTCCGTCAGGTTCGACTGAGGTGTCGTTCAGCGGCTGCCGCGTGATTGTCGCGACCGGCGCGCCAGATCGAGCTCGAACGTCCGAACGCCTGACAACGCCGCGGTCCGGGTTCCCAAACCGAGCCGGGCGAGGCCTAGTCAGCCGCGGTTGATACGGCGGGTTCCTCAGCGCGGAGATCGATCTCGATGCTTGTCATCGCTTCAATCGCGTGTTCCGCGCAGAGAAACTTGCCTTCGAGTTCGACGACTGCGATGCCCTCGCAGATATGACAGATGTACCCCGTGGGGTGTTGTGTGGTCATGCCTTCCATTCCTGTACATAGCTTGGCCGATCCGACGCATGCCGTACAGATGGATTGGCAGCGCTCCCAACCTGACTAGCCCGCAGGCCGGGCCAGATTGGCGGGCTCTGGGGGAGTCCTCAGCCCGGGGCTACCGACTCGGCGAGCTCCATCTCGCCGGTCTTCTCCCAGGTGTCGCAGAGCCCGCGAAGGTCGGAGTCGAGATCCTGATAGTTGGCTGGCAGCGCACACGCGTCGTACGAGGCCTTGGTGGGCCACGCCTCGAAGACGACGTAGGTTCCGTCCGATTGGGCGAAGAGCTGCGAGCCGAGGCTCCCGCAGTGATCTCGCTTGGCCTCCGCGATCGTCCTCCAGCACACGGAGAACGGTTGGCGCTGGTCCGGTCGCACATGGATCCGATACATGACGGCGAACATGTCTGCCTCCTCGCGCCTCACCATAGGCTTCGCCCGCGGTGCCTGCAGTAGATCAGGTGCCCGGCACGGACTTGATGTCCGGGAGTCCGCGGTATCGCTCTGCGTAGTCGATGCCGTATCCGACGACAAAACCCGCGGGGATCCAGAGCCCCATGTAGTCGGAGGGAGTGGCACCCTCGCGGACCAGGAGGGAACACGTCTTGATCTCAGCCGGGTGGCCGGCGCGGACGCGGTCAGCGACGAAGTCGAGCGTCAATCCTGTATCGAGGATGTCCTCGACGAGCACGACCGATCGGCCGGTCACGTCATGTTCAATGTCCTTCGTGATCTCCACTGCGCCCGAGGAAACAGTGCCTTTGCCATAGGATCGCGCCCGGATGAAGTCGATCTCGACCGGAATGCTCACGGCGCGCACGAGGTCCGCGAGGAAGACAAATGACCCGGTGAGGATCCCAACGAGCAGCGGGACTTGGTCGCGATAGTCCGCGGAGATCTCCGCGGCGACACGACCAACTGCAGTCGCGATCTCTTCTGCACTGAAGCGGGATTCGAGTTCCATGGCCACAATCCTACGCCACACGACCCACCCGATGCGATATGATATCGGCGGGCACAGGAGGGATGAGCATGAGTCAATTCGAGCTGGTGGAGTTCGTCGAGCCGGCGTTCGGCGAGGGTGGGTTTTTCGCCGGAACGCGTGAGCGGGTGCTCGGCGTCTACGACCTTGAGACTGCAGCGATCGAGTCCGGTCGTGCTGTGTGGAATGCGTTTCGATCGTCGGGTAGCACCGATGTGGCGTGGTGGATCGTGCGCGTACCCGGGGAGACGTTGGCACGTTGGATCGCGGACGGCGGTAGCCCGGTGGAACGGGTGCTCGACTTGAGGACGAACCAACTCGTCGAACTTCGGTGATCGAGGCAGCGCAGTCCGAGGCAGAGGTTCGCGAACTGCACGCGCCTTCTCAGTGTTGGTACAGGGGCGCAGCGGATCCCAACGAGATTGTCCGCCGCGATGCGCTCGCCCGCTCCTTTGTCATGATCGGCCCCGATGGCCGCGAGCGCGACGACCAGCAAGTGCGTGCGTCTGTCGAGTCGGCCTACGGAAGCCGACTGACGAGGTTCAAGATTCGGAACGTAGCGGTTCGGCCCAACGCTCCAATTGGTGGGTACGAGGAGTGGCAGACCGCCGCAGGTGTCACGACAACGCGGATCTCATCGGCTGTGATGATGCCCGCGGCGGACACGCCGAACGGACTCCGGTCGATGCACCTTCACGAGACCTGGCTTCCCGTCGCACGCCCGTAGCGAACGTTGAGATCGGCGAGTTGCCGGGGGATCCGCTCATCGGTGAACTGGTCCGGTGTAACCCGCCACCGCCAGTTCGCGTCGGTGGTCCCCGGGATGTTCATCCGCGCCGATGAATCGAGCCGGAGGAGATCTGGCAGCGGGACGATCGCGACCATGGCCCGCGAATCCCAGAGTGCCTCGAGGAAGCCCCCGACCGGATCGCCTGGGTCGAGTGCGAGATAACGCGCAGCGAAGCTCCGCTCATCGTCGGGTGCCGACCTCCACCAGCCGAGGGTCGTGTCATTGTCATGGGTTCCGGTGTATGCGATGGCTTCGATCGGGTAGTTATGAGGGAGGAACGAATCGGACTCGTCGCTGGAGAAGGCGAATGTGAGCACACGCATCCCCGGGAAGCCAACGTGATCGAGCAAGGCCGGGACCTTTGGGGAGAGTTCGCCGAGATCTTCGGCGATTATCGGCAGATCGCCGAGCTGGGCAAGGACCGTTTCGAAGAATGCAACTCCCGGCCCATCCTTCCACTCACCGTCGATGGCGGTCTCGGCTCCGGCCGGAATCACCCAGTAGTCAGCGAAGGCCCGGAAATGGTCGACGCGAGCCACGTCGGCGATGCTGAACGTGGAGCGGAGCCGATCGATCCACCATGCGAACCCCGTCTCTTCATGGCGATTCCAGTCGTAGAGGGGATTCCCCCAGAGCTGCCCGGTCTCCGAGAAGTAGTCCGGGGGCACGCCAGCGACCACAGTCGGGCGGCGCATCTCGTCCAGAACGAACAGTTCGGGATTCGACCACACGTCGGCCGAGTCACCCGCCACGAAGATGGGGACATCGCCGATGATGCGCACGCCGCGGTTGGTCGCATGCCGGTGCAACGCATCCCATTGGCGAAAGAAGAGGAACTGCGAGAAGCGGGTCCGGTCGATCGCGTACGAGAGGTGTTGGCGAGCTGACGCGAGCGCGCTCGGTTCCCGGAGGCGAAGTTCGTTGGGCCAGCCCTGCCAGCTCCCGCCGCCGTGCGCAGCCTTGATGGCCATGAACTGGGCGTAGTCGTCGAGCCACGACTGCTCGGACCGGAATCGCTCGAACTCGTCGATGAGTTTCGGATCTCCTCCTCGACGCCGGAATCGGGAGTACGCCGAAGCGAGGAGGCGCCGCTTCCACGGGATCACGACTCCGAAGTCGACGTACTCGTCCGGGAAGTCCGGCCTGTCCGGAGGTTCGATGAGGCCGTCATCGACGAGGAGGTCCGGGGAAATGAGGTTGATATTGCCGGCGAATGCCGAGAAACACTGATACGGCGAGTCACCGTATCCGGTAGGGCCGACAGGGAGCGTCTGCCAGAGACCGGTACCGGTCTCTGCAAGGAGGTCAACCCATTCGTAGGCCGCGGTCCCGACATCGCCGACGCCGAAGGGGCCGGGGAGGGAGGTCGGATGTAGGATGACGCCCGAAGATCGATCGTCGCTGCGGAGCCCTTGCATGGGTCCATTGTGTACACGTGGCGGTCGCAGTTCCGACTCGAGGAGAAGCCGTGCACACGATTCCGCATCTTGTGCTGGCCAACGCTCAACGAATCCCGCACAAACCAGCTCTGCGGCGCCGGGTCGAAGGGGCATGGGTGACAATGACATGGAGCGAATACGGCGAAGCCGTGCGCCGCGCTGCCAATGCCATGATTGCGTTGGGCATCGAAGTTGGGGACCGCCTCGCGATCCTCTCGTACAACACGCCCGAATGGGTGATCTTCGACGTCGCCGCCATGGCGATCGGTGCGGTTCCGGTCGGTGTCTATTTCTCGAGTTCTGAAGAAGAAATCGCCGATGTGCTCGAGCAGTCGAATGCGCGGATCGTCCTCGCTGGGACTCGCGCGCTCGCCGACAAGGTCGACGTCGGATCTCACGACTCGCTCGATGTGATTGTCGGAGTCGAGGAGACTCCCGCCGGTGGGCTCTCGTGGCACTCGTTCCTCGAACGTGGTGGCGATGTCGGAGAAGCGCTCGAGGAGCGTCTCGCGGGCCTGCGCCCCGAGGATCCGGCCACCCTGATATTCACTGCCGCGGGTTTCGGGGGTGCCCTCGGAGTCGTCCTCACCCACGACAACCTTGTGTTCGCCTCGGGAGTCTCGGTGGAGGTGTTCGAACCGACGAGCGATGATCGTGTCCTGTCGTATCTTCCCCTGTCACATGTGGCCGAGCAGATGTTCACGATTCATATTGCCGCCCATGCCGGGTACTCCGTCGCGTTCGCCCAGTCGATCGGGAGGATTCGGGTTGATCTTCCCGAGATCCAGCCAACGATCTTCTTCAGCGTCCCGCTTGTGTGGTCCGGTTTCGAACGAGTGATCCGCGCGCAGGTCGACACGCTCAAGGGTTGGAGATCGAGAATCGCCGAGTGGTCCATGCGTGTGTCGCGCTCAGACATAGCGGCTCGGAACGCAAGCCTTCGGCGGTCGCTGATCGGGCGGGCCTCGGTCGCTGTCGCTCGCAGCATCTTCACGAACCGGGTGCGGCGAGCAGTTGGGTTTGCCGACGTGCGGTTGGCGTTCAGCGGCGCAGTCTCGGCGAACCCTGAGACGCTCGACTACTTCTCCGGTCTTGATCTGGTGATTCGCGAGGTGTACGGGCTTTCCGAAGCCTCCGGACCTTCGATCATCAACCAAGAAGGTGCGACCCGATTCGGATCGGTCGGGTTCCCGTTCCCGGGAATCGAGGCAGGTCTCGCCGAAGACGACGAGATCATCCTGCGCGGGCGGAGTGTCTTCGCCGGCTATCTCAACAATCCAGAAGCGACGAACCATGCGTTGCGCGATGGGTGGCTCCACACGGGGGACCTCGGGTCGATCGGATCCGACGGCCTGTTCTCGGTCACGGGCCGGAAGAAGGACATTGTGATCACCACGGGCGGCAAGAACATCTGCCCGCAGCCGATTGAACAGCTCCTCCGACAGGATCCGATCATCGTGGACGCCGTGATCGTGGGCGATGGGTTCGACCAACTGGGTGTGCTGGTGTCCGTTATCGACGAAATCGAGCCAGACGCGGCAATGGCCCAGATCGAGCATCGAGTCGGAGAGGTCAACCAGCGGCTCGCGCGGGCCGAGCAGATCAGGAAGATCGGACTGCTTCCGAGACCTCTATCGGTCGACGAGGGCGAGCGCTCAACGTCTGGAACCGTAGCTCGAAACGTCGTTGTTGAACGTTTCTCTCGCGAAATCGCGGACCTGTACCGCTAGACGGATACCCACCGGTAGCATCCGCTTTTCCATGAGCGAATCCGAAACACCCGTCATAGACATCACTGAAGAAGCACTCGCCACGATCCTCGAATTGCGCGAAGGTGAAGCGATCGACGATCTTCATCTGGCGCTGCGAATCAGCGGCGTTGGGGCGAACGGTTACGTCTACGAGACCGCCTTCCTCCGTCCGGAGGATGTGATGCCGGCCGACCACGTCGAGCGTCACGACGGTCTGCCGGTTGCAATCGCCGAAGGTTCGGTCGATGATCTGCGGGGGGCGGTGCTCGATCTCTCCGCCTCCGGTCCGTCGGCCGGCCTCGTGATCCGGAACCCCAACACGCCCAGTCCGGGCTTGGGACTGGGAGACGACATCGAGTTGACGGGGACGCCGGAAGAAAAGGTGCGGCAGCTCCTAACCGAGCAGATCAACCCGGCAATCGCATCGCACGGCGGCATCGCCAATCTTGTCGCAGTCGATGGATCGCGAGCCATGCTGGAACTTGGTGGTGGTTGTCAGGGATGCGGTCTTGCAGCCGTCACGCTGCAGCAGGGGATTGAGAAAG
>CBFDAN010000118.1:0-6085 GCA_965602815.1 uncultured bacterium | reverse complement strand
CTCGGACTCGCGTTCGCGGTGGTGTCTCTGCTCATCTCGTGGAAGCTCGCCCCGAACAATCCAACACCCGAGAAGCTCGCTCCCTACGAGTGCGGAATCGTGCCCCTCCAAGAGCCCGTCGAACGTTTCCCGGTGAAGTTCTACCTCGTGGCCATGCTGTTCGTGATCTTCGACGTCGAGATCATCTTCCTCTTCGCGTGGGCCGTTCGTATGGACGAGTTCGGATGGGCCGGAATCGCTGCAGTCGGTCTGTTCATGGTGCTCCTCATCGAGACGCTCGGATACGTCTGGAAGCGCGGCGCTCTCGACTGGAATGTTGCGACCCGGGCTCGCTACCGCAGGGTGGTAGCGCCGGATGCCCCGGTTGAGGAGGCCGCCTAGTGGCCGGCGAGACCAGCAACCCGAACTTCCTCCTCACGACGATGGAGAAGGGCGTCAACTGGACGCGCACCCGATCGATGTGGCCCGCGACATTCGGTCTTGCGTGTTGTGCGATCGAGATGATGGCCACCGGCGCCGCGCACCATGACCTGGCGCGGTTCGGCATGGAGGTCTTCCGCGCATCCCCGCGCCAGGCAGACCTGATGATCGTCGCCGGGCGCGTATCGCAGAAGATGGCTCCGGTGCTCCGCCAGGTCTACGACCAGATGGCCGAGCCGAAGTGGGTGATCTCCATGGGAGCGTGCGCCTCGACCGGCGGCATGTTCAACAACTATGCCCTCGTGCAGGGCGTCGATGAGATCGTGCCGGTCGACGTCTATGTCCCGGGATGCCCACCGGGACCTCAGTCGCTGATGCATGGAATCCTGACACTTCAAGACAAGATCATGTCCGGTGAGATCCGGCGCTCGACGGGAATCGTGTGATGGGCGACGAGGCAACACCCCAGGACGTGGCGGGCGACGTGGTCGAGGAGGCCCCCGCTCGCGATCTGCCGGACGACCCAATCCTCGCCGGACTTGCTGAGTCTTTCGCGACGGTCGAATTCACGTCGTTCCAACCGATCGTCGGTCCCCGGCAGGACACCGCGACCGTGCCGCGTGACGACCTCCTCGCTTTTGTTCAGGCGGTAAAGGACGCAGGCTTCGAGACGTTCATCGACGTCTGTGCCGTCGACCACCTCAATCGAGAGCCGCGCTATGACGTGGTCATCAACCTGCTCTCGATGGAGCACACCCAACGTCTGGTCATCAAGGTCGGCATCCCCGGGGAGGAACCCACCGTTGCATCGATATCGTCGATCTACACCGGGGCGAACTTCTACGAGCGCGAGGCGTGGGACCTCTTCGGAATTGTGTTCGAAGGACACGCTGACCTGACTCGGATCCTGCTCCCCGACGAGTGGGAAGGGCATCCACTCCGTAAGAACTACAGCGTCGGCGCGGTGCCGGTGCAGTTCAAGGGATCACACAAGTCCTCATGAGCGATACACCCGACACTGTTGAAGGAGATGCCGAGGCTCCAAGCGTCGATCCGCCGGTCGAGACGACCGACGGCGCCATGGACTCGACCGACCGTCTCCGGGAACACGACATCTGGGTTGCGGGGACCGAAGAGCCGGATTGGATCGCCGGCGCCACCGACGAAGGCGCGCAGGAGATGCTGCCGCGCGACATCGAACCGGGCCTCGAGCTTCAGCGTGGAGTTGTCGTCGACGATGACTACGTCGAAGAAGAGACGATCATCGGCGACGAGCGCCAGATACTCAATATGGGTCCGCAGCATCCGGCGACGCACGGCGTGCTCCGATTGCATATCGAGCTGGAGGGCGAGACCGTTCGGCGTGTGAAGCCGATTATTGGATACCTCCACACGGGGATGGAGAAGACGGCCGAGACGCTGCCGTACATCTCCGGTGGCACGAACGTCACCCGGATGGACTACCTGTCTCCGCTCAACAATGAACTCTGCTACTCGCTCGCCGTCGAGCAACTCCTCGGCGTTGAGATCCCGTCAAGGGCTCAGGCTATCCGGGTGCTGATGACCGAGCTCAATCGAGTCTCGAGCCATCTCATCTGGGTCGCAACGTTCGGGATGGATATCGGGGCCCTCTCGATGATGATCTACGGTTTCCGAGAACGCGAGTCTGTGCTCGCCTTCTTCGAGAAGGTCACCGGGCTCCGGATGAATCACAACTACATCCGGCCCGGCGGTGTGGCCGCAGACCTTCCCGAAGGTTGGGAGGACGACGTCGAAGGGATCATCGATACCGTCCGAGCCGGTCTCGACGACTATCAGGATCTCCTCAACGGCAACCCGATCTTCCTCGACCGAACCCAAGGTGTTGGTGTCATCACACCGGCCGAGGCACACCAATACGGCGTCACCGGACCCATCGCCCGAGCCGCCGGCATCAATTTCGACCTGCGAAAGGCCTTCCCATACAGCGGGATCGAACAATACGAATTCGACGTTCCGCTCGGCAAACACGGCGACGTGTTCGACCGCTACCTGGTGCGCATGGAGGAGATCCGACAGTCGTTCCGCATCGTCGAACAGGTGATGGAGACGATGCCGGCCGGCGATTACCGCACCGACGATCGGAAGATCACTCCGCCGCCGCGCAAGCGCATCGACGAATCGATGGAAGCGTTGATCCACCACTTCAAGTTGTTCACTGAGGGTTTCAAGGCGCCGGCCGGTGAGGTCTACCAAGCCGTTGAGTCTCCGCGCGGCGAACTCGGCATGTACCTTGTCTCCAAGGGTGGAGCGAAGCCGTGGCGACTTCATGTCCGCACGCCTTCGTTCGCAACCGTTCAGTCACTTCCGGTGATGATGACGGACCTCATCGTGGCCGATGTCATCGCCACACTCGCTTCGTTGGATCCTGTGCTCGGGGACGTGGACCGATGATCAGCCATTGGAGCCACGAGAATCAGCAGCGGGCGAACGAACTGCTCGAGCGGTATCCCGAGAAGCGGTCGGCAGCGATGCCGCTGCTCTACATCGCCGCGCATGAGCATGGCTACGTCAACGACGACGCAATGCGTGAGGTCGCCGAGCTGACCGGACTCTCTTCAGCTCAGGTCCAGGCTGTCGCCTCCTTCTACACGATGTACAAACGTGCTCCGGTCGGGCAGTACCTCGTCTCGGTCTGCACATCGATCTCGTGTTACCTGCGCGGCGCCGATGCGGTCCTCTCTGCCATTGAGGACGAGACCGGTGTGCTCGATGGCGAGACGACGCCGGACGGGTTGGTTTCCGTCGAACACGTCGAGTGTGCCGGTGCGTGCGGTGGTGCACCTGCCCTAACCGTCAACTGGGAGTTGGTCGAAGGTTTCGAACCGGACAAGGCCCGGGAGTTGATCAAGTGGCTGCGCGAAGCGAAGCCCCAGGTCGTTCTCGGCGATGAGATGCAGATGCTGTTCGGTGGCCGAGAATCGTTCGACTGGGGCCCGAAGGAACTCGAAGGCGCAGTCACCCCCCTCCCCGCCTTCAACCCCTACGGGACCGCAAAGGCGGAAGAACGATGACGTTCCAGTCGCCAGTGACGAGTCTCGTTTTGCCTCTCCCACGGAGTGGGGGAGGCGCTAGTACCGGCAGCCGGGCCGAAGTGCAGCGGAGGCTGCTGTCTGCTGTGCCCGCCTGCGTCGCCGCTTCGCTCCTCCGCGTCCCCCCACTTCGTGAGGGGACAGAAGGCGGAACGTCGCCATGACCTCTTCCATCTTGCTCGAGCGCATGGTGAAGTATCCGGCGGATTCGAACACGCTCTCGCGGTATATCGACACCGGTGGGTACGGGACGCTCCGGAAGGCCCTCAAGAAGATGACCCCGGATGATGTCGCAGCCGAGGTCAAGGCGTCGAACATTCGCGGCAGGGGCGGGGCGTCGTTCCCCACCGGTGTGAAGTGGGGCTTCCTGCCTCCCGACATCCGGCCCCGCTACCTCGTCATCAACGGTGATGAGTCCGAGCCCGGCACATTCAAGGACCGGATGCTCCTCGAACGCGATCCCCACCAGCTTGTCGAAGGCATCGCGATCTCGTCATATGCGCTCGACGTGCAGCATGCCTTTGTCTACATACGCGGTGAGTATCCCAAGCCGGCGCGCCGGCTCCAGCGGGCGATCGACGAAGCATATGAAGCCGGATACCTGGGGAAGAGCATCCTCGGGTCGGGCTTCGATCTCGACGTCACCGTCCACCTCGGTGCCGGCGCCTACATATGCGGCGAAGAGACCGCACTCCTCTCGAGCCTCGAAGGCCGCCGCGGTGAGCCGCGAATCAAGCCGCCGTTCCCGGCTATCGAAGGCCTCTACGCGAAACCGACGATCGTCAACAACGTCGAGACCATCTCAAACGTGCCGTGGATCATCGCCAACGGCGGAGCGAAGTACGCAGCAATCGGCCCTGAGACTTCGTCCGGCACCCGTGTCATGTCGCTCTCCGGCCACCTCAAGAAGCCGGGTGACTACGAGATTGTTGCCGGGATGACGTGGCGGGACCTCATCTACGACGTCGGCGGCGGAATCCTCGACGACCGCGAACTCAAGGCATGGGTCCCCGGCGGTGCTTCTGCTCCGTGGTTCGTGCCGTCGGAACACCTCGACACGCTGGTGACGATCGACGACATTGCCAAACAAGGCTCCATGATCGGTTCGGGGGCCGTGATCGTGATGGACGACTCCACCAACGTCGTCGGCGCCGCCCACCGGATCGTCCGGTTCTTCTCTCACGAGTCATGCGGACAGTGCACTCCGTGCCGGGAAGGCACAACGTGGCTCGAACGCATCCTGAGCCGGATCCTCGACGGCTACGGCCGCCCGGAAGACATCGGGCTCCTGCTCGACGTGTGCGACAACATCAGCCCGGGCCTCGCGTGGCCACCCGCCATGACCACCATCTGCCCGCTCGGCCCCTCCGCAACGGCACCCGTTGTTTCACTCATGCGGTACTTCCGCGGCGAAGTCGAAGCCATGATTCCTGCCCCGGCCGCTGTGCCGGTGGGCGCCGAGAGCGACGGAAGTGGGGAGGTCGTCGGTGGCTGAGGAGCGCAACACCGTGACGATCACGCTCGATGGTGTCGATGTCGAAGTCGAAGCCGGCCAGCCGCTCATTGACGCCGCCCAGAAGGCCGGGACCTACATTCCGCGCTTCTGCTACCACCCGCGCATGAATGCTGTCGGCATGTGCCGAGCCTGTCTCGTCGAAGTCGACGGTCCACGCGGGACCGCACTCGTTCCCTCGTGCACGCTGCCGGTCGGCGATGGCATGGTGGTGCATACGAAGTCGGAGACCGCCAAGAAGGCGCAGGAAGGTGTTCTCGAATTCCTTCTGATCAACCACCCCCTCGATTGCCCGGTCTGCGACAAGGGCGGCGAATGCCCGCTGCAGGACCAAGCCTTCGCATACGGACCAGGCGAGTCGCGGTTCGTCGAGGAGAAACGGCACTACGAGAAGCCAATCGAGATATCCGACTTGGTGCTCCTCGACCGCGAACGCTGCATTCTGTGCGCCCGCTGCACCCGGTTCTCGGACGAGATCTCAGGGGATCCACTCATCGAATTCAAGGACCGCGGGAACTATGTCCAGGTCATCACGTTCCCCGACGAACCGTTTGCGTCCTACTTCTCAGGGAACACCGTCCAGATCTGCCCCGTTGGTGCGCTCACCGCCAAGCCGTACCGCTTCAAAGCACGGCCGTGGGACATCGACGCCGTCGAGTCGGTGTCGCTCGTTGACTCCGTCCATTCGAAGATCTCCCTGCAAACGAGCCACAACGAGATCATCCGGATCTACGGGGTAGACAACGACGCCACGAACCACGGCTGGTTGTCCGACAAGGACCGGTTCGTGCACAACCACGTTCAGTCGCCGGACCGAATCACCGCGCCGCTCGTCAAGGAAGATGGTGAATTCCGAGAAGCCACGTGGGGAGATGCGATCAAGCTTGTCTCGGAGCGTCTCGCGGCGAGCGACGGGAGCACCGTCGCCGGCATCGGCGGAGCCCGTTCCACCAACGAAGACGCGTACACATTCTCGAAGTTCATGCGGTCGGTTGTTGGCACCGCGCATCTCGACGCCCAGCTCGCCGATGGACTCGACCCGATCTTTGCGACGTGCGTGTGGCCGCGGGCAACCATCAAC
>CBFDAN010000117.1:0-6109 GCA_965602815.1 uncultured bacterium | reverse complement strand
GTCTTCGATCTCGTCGGAGGTGGCGTTCTCGATATCCATACCCGCAACGTACCAACGGGCAGTGACAGAAAGGGCGGTGTGGAGACAAGAAATCTCAGATATCTCAGACTTCCCTGAGTCTCGCAACCGTCTGACCCCCTCCGTCATCGCCTGCGGTGATGCCACCTCCCCCTGAGGGAGAGGAATCCTCGGGATGAACTAACTCTTCCCCGCCTCGAGCTCAGCTCAGCGAGCCTGTCACCGTGATTCCGACCGAATCGGCAGACACCCTGACCCAGCCGCGTCGCGTCCAGCTTGCGTATCAACGCGACCTCGCATCTCCCTCCCCCCTACTCTCAAACCGTGCTCCCCGTTCCCCCTCTCCACGATCTGTGGCCCCGCCTTGCTCGGCTGCTGTTCGGCTTGACGCTGTTCGGTCTCGGACTCGCCCTGATGGTGATCGCCGATCTCGGTCTCTCGCCGTGGGACGTGCTCCACCAGGGAATCTCGAGACAGACGGGGATTCCTATCGGGACGGTGGTCATCATCACCGGATTCGCTGTGCTCCTGCTGTGGATCCCCCTCAAGGAGCGAATTGGTATCGGGACGATCGCCAACGCGATCGTGATCGGCCTCGTCCTCGACGGAGCGCTCCTGTTCCTCCCCGAAACGCTCGACAATCTCGTTCTCAGGTGGGCAGCACTCCTCGTAGGTGTCGTCATCGTCGCTATCGGTTCCGGGTTCTACATCGGCGCCGGCCTCGGTCCGGGTCCACGAGACGGCCTCATGACCGGCTTGGCCCGGCGCGGGATCTCGATCGCCTGGGCCCGCGGCGGCATCGAGATTGCAGCCCTTGTCGTCGGGTGGCTGCTTGGCGGGACCGTGGGTATTGGGACCCTCATCTTCGCATTCGGCATGGGCCCGCTCGTGCAGTTCTTCCTTCGGCGGCTGTCGTTGATCCCCGTGGCGCCTCGGGGTCAGTGAGTGAGCCGCCGCCGAAATATGGCGGCTGCGATGACAACCAGGGCGAGCCCGTACATCGTGAGCACCGTCAATTCGACGGCGATGTCGGATACGCCGGCGTCGTGGAGTATCAGTTCGGAGAACGCATCGTTGGCCCACGCGTGTGGCGTGAGGTGGGCGACGGCAACCATAGTTTCGGGGAAGATCTCGAGCGGCACCATCGATCCCCCGAGTGCCGCCAGCATGAGCGCACCGAAGATCGCAAATCCGCTTGCCTGCTGCTCGGTAGAGAACGTCGATCCGAGGAGCATTCCCGCCCCCGTACCCGTCAACGCGAACGCCGACACCACAAGCATCGCGGCGATCGGATCCCCCCACTCGATGCCGAACAACACCCCGGCCGCAACCACAATGAACACCCCCTGGAGCATCACCACGAGGAACCGGCCGAGCGTCTCGCCGCGAATGATGGTACCGGCCGTTGTCGGGGTGGAGAACATCCGCTCCGACACGCCGAGGCGGCGAGACTGGATGAGCGCGGTCGACGACGTCAGGGCTGTCAGGAACATGAACAGCAGCAACTGCTGCGCGGCATTGGTGTCGGCTCCGCCGGGCGCGTCGGTCGCGGCTTCGCCCTCGACCACAACTTCGACCGTCGGCAACCCGGATTGCACGGATTCCGCAGTGGCGAGAGCCATCGCCGGGTCCGCTCCGGTTTCGTTAGCCGCAAACCGGGCGGCCCGAATCTTCGAACCCTGCTCGACCACCGCAGCGTCGACCACAGCTTGTACGTCGATACCGCCGGCGCTTGCCGTGGCGAAATACCCGATCTCGACCTGCCCGCCGGCGTCGAGTTCTTCGCTGTAGCCGGGCGGGATCACGATCACCGCGTCCACGTCGTTGCGCCGAAGACCCTGACGAGCGTCGTCCTCGTCGTTCGACTCAACCGTCTCGAACGCCGTGGAGGATGCGATCTCATCGAGAAGCTCCCGGGCCCGACCGTCGTCCGCTGGCACCACAACTGCCACCCGGCTCTGGAATCCCGATCCGAAGACGAGCCCCAGGACGAGGATGAGGACGATCGGGAGAACGAACACGAAGAAGATGTTCGATCGATCCCGAAAGAGCCGGCGCAGGCTGTTCGCCGCAATGGTGAGTGTCTTCATCAGTATTTCACCAGATCCCGAGCCCGGAACAGACCGATCGCACCAAGCGTCACGGCAAAGAGCATGATCGCGCCCAGGGCAGGCAGGATGTTGACGATGCCTTCACCGGCAGAGAGGCGCTGGAATCCATCCATCAACCAGAAGTGCGGGGCAAGTCGGCTCACCACCACAAACGCGCCCGACACTCGGGTCACGGGGAAGAACACGCCGCCGAGCACGCCGAACACCACCACGATGAAAGCGGTGATCGCCCCCGCTTGTTCGGCCGTCGTCGTGAAGGTCGCGATCGCCGCGGTGAGGCCCATCGCAGCAGCGACGCCGGCAATGATGAGGATCAGCACGCCGATCGATGATCCCCACTCGGCGCCCATGAGCAGGGTTGTGGCGATCCAGAGCACAACGGTGCTGGCGACCCCCATCAGGAACGACGCCGACAGCTTGCCGACGAGGATCGACTGCTTCGAGATCGGGGCAACGAGAAGGCGCGGCATCGTTCCGGTCTCCCGCTCATCGATGATGCTCAACACGCCGAACTGAACGGTAAAAAAGAGGAAGAACACGGCAATTCCCATTGCGTAGAAGGTGGCGAAGTCGAATCCCTTCCCCTCGGTCTGGCTGGAGGCGAGCGCAATCGGTGCCGGCTCGGCCGAAGCCGCAGCGGTGAGCGCTCCCGGGTCATCAGCACCCAGGGCGAGCGCTGTTGCGACGGAGAGACGTACCGCGTTGACTTCACCGGCGAACCCCTCCGCCATCGCCGTCCCGACTTGTGCACCGATCGGCTGGTCCGGATTCGCAACGACGGTGATCACAGCCCGCTGGCTCATCCCGACCGCACTGGAGAACCCATCAGGGATGAGAAAGGCCGTTGAGACCTGATCGTCGGCGATCATCACCCGGGCTGCTGCAGAGTCGGAAACCTCCGAGACCGTGATGAAGCCCGCTTCTTCGATCTCTGCGAGCATGCCCGAGAACGCCTGGGCCACCGCGCCGCCGTCTGCATCGGCGACCGCTACCTCCGTGCTGAACGCCTGGTCGGTGATCGGACCAAGGGTGAGGTTCATGACGAAGGCGAGACCGAGGGGAACAATGACCGCCAGGATGATGGCCGAGCGGTCCCGCAGTCGTTCCTTGAGGTCCTTGGCGGCAATCGTCAGCGCAGCCCGCATTACTCGCGCAGCGCCTTCCCAGTGAGGTGGAGGAACACCGATTCCAGATCAGGTTCCGACACATCAACCGAGTGCACGTCAAGGCCGGCCCGTGTAATTGCCAGCACCACCTCAGGGAGCGCCCGGGAAGCGTTCACGGCCACAACCTCGAGGGCCGAACCGGCTGCGGAGCACGACTCGACATCCGGTAGCGCGGTCACGTCGCCAACAACCGTCGAAGGATCTCCGGACGTCTCAACATGGAGCCGATCCCGTCCTCCGACGAGAGCCACCAGCTCGCGGCGGGTGCCTTCAGCGATGATCTTGCCTTCGTCGATGATGCCGATCCGGTCGCAGAGCCGCTCTGCTTCCTCCATGTAGTGGGTCGTGTAGAGCACCGCCATACCCTCGTCACCGAGACGCTCGACGTTCTCGAGGATGGCATTCCGACTCTGGGGGTCGACTCCGACGGTTGGTTCGTCGAGGATCAACAACTCCGGCCGGTGCAGAAGGCCAAGACCGATGTTGAGCCGCCGCTTCATCCCGCCGGAGTACTCCTTGGTTTGGTCGTCGGCGCGATCGGCAAGTTCGATGACATCGAGGACTTGGTCGACACGTGCGTTGAGGTCGTCGCCGAGCGAGTACAGCTTGCCGAAGAATCGCAGGTTCTCGCGACCGCTCAGGTCTGGGTAGATCGCCAGGTCTTGCGGAACGAGGCCGATCGCGGCTTTTGCAGCAGTGCTCTTTGTCGTGATCTCGCTCCCAGTGACGACGGCCGATCCGCCGTCCTTCTCGAGCAACCCGGCGATCATCGAGATCGTGGTGGTCTTGCCGGCACCGTTGGGCCCAAGCAAGCCGTAGGTCTCCCCTGCGGCGATCGCGAAACCCACACCGTCGACGGCGACGATGTCTCCATAGGTCTTGCGGAGATCAGTGCACACAAGGATCGGCTCTGATACAGACACAGAGAATGCCCTTTCCCTCGACCGCTCCAAGGCTATCCGATCTCGACACGGCTCGGGCTGCGCTCCGCTCACCCACTCGATCGCAGCAAACGACTCGGGCGATCAGGACGTCAGGAATCGGCGGAGCACATCGAACACGGTCTCGAGGTTGTCGATCGGGACCGATTCGGTGGCCTGGTGGGCTTGAGCCACCTCGCCGGGACCGAAGTTCACGGCCGGTATGCCACGCCCCGTGAGCCGGGCGACATCGGTCCACCCCTGTTTCGCCGTCCGCGCGCCCCCGACAAGGGTTTCCAAACGTGCAAGGTGGTGGTTGCCTTCGGGGATCGTTCCGGCGGGGGCGAAGTCTGTGATGACCACCTCGTCGGCTTCCGCGGCCACCTGCCGCAACCTTGCTTCGGCTGCCTCGAGGTCGTAGATGGGCGGGAATCGGTAGTTCAAGTTCATCGTGAATCGCGAGGGCAGCACGTTGTTGGCGATCCCGCCGTTTGCCCGGGTAACCGAGAACACTTCGCGGTATTCGAGGCCGGCGATCTCAACCGGTTCGGGCATCCGGTCGTGCATCGCCGCGAGCCACGCCCCCGCCTTGGTGACCGCGTTCTCCCCCAGCCATGGACGGGCGCTGTGTGCCGCATGGCCGGTGAAGATGACATCGGCATTCATTGCTCCGTTGCACCCGAGTTCGAGATTGAGATCGGTCGGTTCGAGTACAACTGAGAATTGGGCGTCGGCGAGCCAGCCGACCGCGTTGAGCACATCCTCCAGGCCATTCTCGGCAGAGGGCCCCTCCTCCTTGTCATAGAACACACCGACCACGTCATAGGGACCATCGAGAACCGCCGGATCCTCGAGCAGGTGAACCATGACCGCAACACCGGCCTTCATGTCGCAGGCGCCGAGACCATGCACCCGCGCTTCATCGACCGAGGCGGTTCCGTTCCCCTGTTCGGGTACGGTGTCGGTGTGGCCGTAGAGCACGACGAGCGGCTTGCCCGCAGGTTCCCCGACGATGAGCGCATTCCCGATACGAAGCACCGGGCGAGCCGCGGTCATCCGGAATTCGATCGCCGTGGTGATCTCTTCTTCGTTCCCGATCACCGAAGGGATGTTGATCAGTTCGACGAGGGTGTCGGTGAGGCTCACACGTCCACCGCGAAAGTCCGGAGAGCATCGTTGAGTGATGTCTTTCGGTCGGTGGCTTCCGACCGATAGCCGATCAAGAGCGGAGCCTGGAGGTGGTACGTGCCGGCCGGAAATTCCTTCGGCCGTGCCCCCGGCACAACAACAGCGTTCGCCGGGACTCGACCTCTGATCTCCACCGGTTTGTCTCCGGTTACATCGATGATCGGGATGGAGGCCGAGAGCGTCGTGTTCGCACCGAGCACGGCGCCCTCTTCGACGACAACACCCTCGACGACGATCGAACGGCTGCCGATGAAGGCGCCGTCTTCGATGATGACCGGGCGGGCCCCCGGCGGTTCGAGGACACCGCCGATGCCGACGCCACCGGAAAGGTGTACATCTCGGCCGATCTGGGCGCACGATCCCACGGTCGCCCACGTGTCGACCATCGTGCCGGACCCGACGTGTGCTCCGATGTTGATGTAGCCGGGCATCACGACCACACCGGGTTCGCAGAATGCTCCGTAGCGGACGGTTCCCGGCGGCACGACCCGGATGCCGGCTTCGTGCAGGCCCGTCTTGGTGGGAATCTTGTCGTGATACTCGAACGGCCCGGCGCCCATCGTGCGGACCTCGGTGATCCGGAAGTACAACATGATCGCTTCCTTCACCCACACATTGACGACCCACTCACCGCCCAGCTTCTCCGCGACGCGGAGTTCTCCCGCGTCGAGAGCGGCAATGGTGCGGTGGATCGGTTCGACGGCCT
>CBFDAN010000116.1:0-6125 GCA_965602815.1 uncultured bacterium | reverse complement strand
CGCGGATGGCGTCCGCCCGTGGTGACCACCATTGCCACCGACGGGACCGGGCTCGGAGAGCTTCTGACCGCGATTGCAGCCCACCGGCGCCACCTCGCTGAGACCGGCGCACTCCACCAATTGCGGAGGGATCGGGCGATGCGCGAGATCGAAGCGGCGGTCAGAGCCGGTCTGCGCCGGAGGGCGGCCATCGACCACGCCGGCGACGCCACCCTGGATCGTGTGGTGGCTCGCGAGATAGATCCGTGGTCGGCCGCTGAGAGCGTCATCGACGCGCTGTAGCCTCCCTTCAACGCGAGCGCTGGAGGGAACGTCGTGAATCTCATCAACTACACCGTTTCGGACGCGGTGGCCACGATCACGCTCAACCGGCCACCGGTGAATGCCCTCAACGCGGAACTGATCGCCGACATCGGTGCCGCACTCTCTGAGGCCGAGGTGCCGGACATCCGGGCGGTAGTCATCACCGGGAGTCCCCACTTCGCCGCGGGGGCCGACATCACCGGCTTCCAGCAGTCTTTCGATGGCGACGGCGACTCCGGCCTCGCCACATCCTTGTCCGCCGTTGTAGCCCAGCTCCAAGCCCTCGAGAAGCCGACTATTGCGGCAATCCGAGGGTTCGCCCTCGGCGGCGGACTCGAGCTTGCGATGGGAGCCGACCTTCGGTATCTGGCAGACGATGCCCGCGTTGGGCAGCCTGAGATCCTGCTCGGGATCCTCCCGGGCGCCGGTGGCACCCAGCGGCTCCCTCGCCTCGTCGGATATCAGCGCGCGCTCGAGATGTGCCTGACGGGTCGCCAGGTTGATGCATCGGAGGCAGCCCGCATCGGTCTCGCCGACAAGGTCGTGCCTGCCGACGAACTCTTCGACGCCGTCATGAACGACGCGGCGGGGTTTGCGTCTGGACCGACGGCTGCGTATGCCGCGACAAAACGCGCAGTCGCCGCGGGCTGGGGAGCGTCGCTCGGCCGCGGCCTCGAGATCGAAGCGGCCGAATTCGACCGGGTCTTCGCCACCAGAGACGCGCAGATCGGTGTGGCCGCATTCCTCGCCAAGGAGAAGCCCGACTTCGAGGGCCGGTAGTGTGACCGGACCGCTCGGCGCAACACCGGCGTCCCATTACCCGTCACGGAGATAGCCTCCCAGCGACATGGCCACGAGAAAGATCCCGCGCTGGACCGGAACCGCCGTGCTTGTCGGCATCGGCGTAACCGTGCTCGTGCTGTTCGGGGTGGCTTGGCTGTCGGCCAATCAGATTCGATCAGACCTCCTGGTACCGGTCGCGGATGATCGTCCGTATGACATCGAAATCGTTCGCACACCTCCGGCACGGCTCGTTATCGCCGGAACCGATGAACCGACTCGCGGCGGTACCTGGGGATTCGAGACGGAAGCGACATACACCCAACTCACGTCGCTCCTCAACCGGACGCCGACGGAGACCGAGTGGGCGGCCACACCCTACGTCGGAGAACCGATGGTCGGCGTGACTGGTCGGATCGACGTCGACGCATTCCCCGTCGATCCAATGGTCTCGTACGGGCTGGGCTTCGAAGATGTCCGCGCACCCGGCGACCTCGGCCCCCTCCCGGCGTGGCTGATCGACGGCCGCCGGTCCACGTGGGTGATCATCGCTCACGGCAAGGGGACCGACAGTCGTACGCAGGCACTCCGCATGATTCCGAGCTACGTCGAATCCGGGTACCCGGTGTTGGTCGTCAGCTATCGCAATGACGACGGTGCACCGAGGGACCCCTCGGGTCTGCGGTCCTGGGGGTTGAGGGAATGGCAAGATCTCGACGCTGCGGTGCGGCTCGCCGAGCGGGAAGGGGCGCAGGACTACATATTGGTCGGCCACGACCTCGGCGCTGAAGTGGTATCGACGTTCCTCCATGAGTCCGACCGTGTCGGGAACGTCCTCGGTGTTGTGTTCGACTCACCAGCGCTCGATCTTGCGGGCGCCCTCGACTACAACTCGGGCCCGATCGCATCCTTCGTGGGTGAACTCGGTCAACAAATGGCGAGGCTGCGGTTCGGGATGGAGTGGGACGAACTCGACCAGGTTGCCCGTGCCGACCAGTTCGACGTTCCCATCCTTGCCCTCCACGGAGCCCGCGATGAGATTGCCCCCATCACCATCACGGAGGCGTTTGTTGCTGCGCGGCCCGACATCGCCAAACTCGTGCGTTTCGAACAAGGCAGCCACGGGGATCTCTGGAACGTTGACCGCTTGCGCTACGAGACCGAAGTCGCGGCGTTCCTCGAGAGTCTTGTCGAAGACGAAAGCTGAGAACCGCACCGCAACGACGCGAAGTGGGCCAGACTTGGAGTCCATGCTGTATCTCGATCACGCCGCCACCACTCCGTTGCGACCCGAGGTTCGTGACGCGATGGCTCCATTCGTCGCCGAACGCTTCGGGAACCCGTCGGGGATTCACACGACGGCGCAGCAGGCGAAGAACGCCGTCGAGGAAGCACGCGAGCAGATCGCGGCCGCCATCGGAGCCGAGAGTCCGCTCGAGATCGTGTTCACTGGCGGGGGCACGGAAGCCGACAACCTTGCCGTCATCGGCGCCTCGTGGCCGAGCCGTGGTGCGATCGTCACGACTGCGATCGAACACGCCGCCGTCCTCGAATCAGCCCGATTCGCCGAACGGAACGGGAGGGCCGTGACGATCCTACCGGTCGATCACTGGGGTCGGGTCTCGCCTGAAGACGTGGCCGCGGCGGTCGACGACCAGACGGCGGTTGTCTCCGTCATGATGGCGAACAACGAGACGGGTGTATGCCAGCCGGTGACCGAGATCACGCAATGTGTTCGGGAGATCGGCACCCGAACACTCGTGCACACCGATGCGGTCCAGGCATTCGCATCGTTGCCCGTTGAGGTGTACGACGGTGGACCCGACCTGATCTCGGTGTCGGCCCACAAGATCGGCGGGCCGCAAGGCGTGGGCTTCCTCTTCGTTCGGGATGGCATCGAACTCGAACCGGTGATTCACGGCGGTGGCCAGGAACTCGGCCGACGGTCGGGCACGCACAACGTCCCCGCGATCGTCGGACTTGGCGCAGCGGTGACCACAACCGTCGCTGATCGAGACGGATACCGCACCCGGGTTGGCGCTGCTCGGGACCGATTCGAGCATGACCTCCGTTCCCGCACCAACATCGAAGCCACCGCCGGTGACGCACAGCGCCTTGCCTCGCACTCCCATCTGAGGTTCCCCGGCATCGCAGCCGAGACACTCCTCGTCCGCCTCGATCTGGCCGGCGTCGCAGCCGCTGCCGGAGCGGCATGCCACAGTGGCGCCATCGAGACGAGCCACGTGCTTGATGCCATGGGCATCGAGCCGGTGGCCGCCTCCGAATCCATACGGTTCAGCTTCGGCAGAGACGACGATGCCTCGACAGGGGCAACAGCTGCTCAGATCGTGTCCGACGTGGTCGAGGACCTCTCATGAGAGCGCTGGTGGCGATGTCCGGGGGAGTCGACTCTTCGGTTGCTGCTGCACTCATGATCGAAGCCGGCTACGACGTGGTCGGAGTCACTCTCAAGCAGTGGGTCGGCGCCGGAGGTGCGATGCCGACCGCAGGGTGCTGCACCGTGTCGGATGCCGAAGATGCCCGCCGCGTTGCCGCCCAACTCGATGTTCCGTACTACGTCCTCGACTACGTCGACGAATTCACGGAGGCGGTGGTGGAGCCGTTCGGGGCGTCGTACCTCGCCGGGGTAACGCCGAACCCGTGTATCGAATGCAACCGCAAGGTCCGCTTCGCCGCCCTCCTGGATCGCACGAACGAACTCGATGCCGATGTCCTCGTGACCGGTCACCACGCGAGGGTGACGCGCGACGACGATGGCTGGCATCTGTTGCGTGCCGTTGATGGCACCAAAGATCAGTCCTACGTTCTCCACATGCTCGGCCAGTCCGAGCTCTCTCGGATCCGTCTACCGATCGGGGAGATGACGAAGACCGAGGTTCGCCGGCGCGCAGCCGATATGGGACTCCGAACCGCCGCCAAGCCGGATAGCCAGGACATCTGTTTTGTCGGGTCGGGCGACTACCGGGATTTCCTCAGCGAGAACTTCCCGGAGACCGCCTTGCCGGGACCCGTCGTCGACACCTCGGGTGCCGTTCTCGGGGAACACGATGGTGTCACGGGCTTCACGATCGGCCAGCGGCGCGGGCTCGGTATCGCAGTCGGGGAACCCCGCTACGTCGTGGACATCGATCCACAGGACCGCACGGTCGTGGTCGGGACCTACGAAGACCTGCTCGTCGACGGATGTACGGTCAGCGACGTCTCGTTCACCTCCGGGTCCACACCAGCGAGCACTGCGGTGACGGTGAAGGTTCGCTACCGCTCGGATGCGGTGGGAGCAACGCTGCAGCCGTCCGGCGGCGAGTGGGGAATTGCATTCGATGAACCCCACCCGGCACCTGCTCCGGGGCAGGCCGCCGTCTTCTACGACGGCGACCGGGTCCTCGGTGGTGGAACCATCACGGGAGTGGTTCGGTCATGAGGATCACCGGGGTCGGGAGCCTTCCGCACACGGACCTTCATGAAGCCGCGACGTTTGTGGCGCAGACGACTGATCTCCCGTACCTGCCGCAACTGCCGAACCGCGATGCCTCCGAAGGAATGCTCAGGCAATGGGCGGAGGGTCTGTGCGGCGCCGGGGGGACCGATGACGGGATCGGCCTGCGGTACGGCGAACCCTCGGAACCGTCGGACGAGGCGTTCGGCGGCGCGATGGCAATGCTCGATCTTGCCGAAGGTCCTGAGATCAAGACGCAGTTTGCCGGGCCGGTGACGCTGTTCCTTGCGCTGCTCGCAGCCGGCTGTCCATATGACGGGCTCTGGGATTGTGTTGTGAACGGCCTCGTTGAACGCGTACAGGCCCACATCGACGTGATCCACTCGGTACGGCCCGGCGTGGGCGTGATCGCCGTGATGGATGAGCCGGCACTGGTGACGTTCGCTCCCGGCCGCTCGAACGGCCCGGTCCCGATCGAGGCGGCGGCGGATGCCATGGTGAAGGTGATGGCCGAAATGCCGATCCCCGTCGGCGTCCATGTGTGCGGCGACACCGACTGGCGGATGGTCGCCGGTCTGCAGCCGGCGTGGCTCTCGTGGGACTTGGCAGCGCTCGGCGACGGATTCCTCAACGCCACCGATGCGATTGCCGAGACCGTGTCACACGGCACCGGCATCATGTGGGGCATGGTTCCAACTGACCCAGCTCCGCTCGATACCGACCGGATCCGCTCCCGGTACGGTACGGCCGTGACTCGACTCGTGATCGACGGAGCACCGGCAGAGGCGTTGACGAGCGCATCGCTGGCAACACCGGCCTGCGGCCTGGCGGGAGCCAGTGTCGGAGGCGCAGACGTCGTCATGGATCGGCTCCGCGACGTTGTGGAGATGGTTGATGCCTGATTCCGCTGCCCGGGCTGCCGAACTCCGAGCCTTCCTCCGGCACCACAACTACCAGTATCACGTGCTCGACTCGCCGGTGATCCCAGATATCGAATTCGATGAGGCACTTCGAGAACTTCAGGCGATCGAGGCGGCCTATCCGGAACTCGTCGTTGCGGATTCACCGACGCAACAGATCGGTGGTGCCGTTTCAGAAGCCTTTGCAGCGGTCACTCATCAGGAGCGGATGTTCTCACTCGACAACGTCGAGAACGTCGAGGATCTCGAAGCTTGGCGCGCTCGCATGGTTCGCCTTCTCGATCGGGAGCCCTCCGGCTATTCGTGTGAGCTGAAGATCGACGGACTTGCCATCTCGATCACGTACGAGGCAGGGCATCTCGTGCGAGCGGCCACCCGCGGTGACGGAGTCACAGGAGAGGACATCACGGCGAACGTGCGGACGATGGAGAACGTACCTCACGTGCTGTCCGGTGACCCGCCGGCCGTGATCGAGGTTCGTGGTGAGATCTACATGCCGGTCTCGGCATTCGACGAACTCAACATGCGCCAAGCCGAAGATGGCAAACCTCCCTACGTCAACCCGCGCAACACCGCCGCCGGTTCAGTTCGTCAGAAGGATCCTGCGGTGACCGCGTCGCGACGCTTGCTGTTGTGGGCGTATCAGATCGGGTACCTCGAGGGGG
>CBFDAN010000115.1:0-6147 GCA_965602815.1 uncultured bacterium | reverse complement strand
CAAGAACGTGGCGGCCGGGATTCGGGACCGGAGAACCGACGAGACCGCCGGATCTGCAGCAGGAGCGTAGGGATATGCCCGAGATTTACCCAACACCCGGCGTCGGGGCCGTCATCGTCGAAGACGGGAGACTGTTGCTGGTTCGTCGCGGTCGCGGCGCCTACCAGGACTACTGGGCGGTCCCAGGAGGTCGCCAGCGGCGCGGCGAGACGATGCGCGAAGCGGTCATGCGGGAAGTGGGGGAGGAGACCGGGCTGACGGTTGATGTCCGGGAGGTGGTGTGGGCCGGCGACATCATGGACGATGGGCACCCACCCGCCTATCACTACGCGGTCGTGGACTTTGCGGCGACACCAACCGGCGGCAGCCTCGAAGCGGGGGACGACGCCGCCGAGGTTCGGTGGGTCCCGGTGAATGAGGTGCGTTCGATGCGGCTCACACCGACGATGAAGGACCTGCTCGATCGGATCGGGCTGTGACGTCCCGTCACAGGCCCGACAGGCAGAGCTCTCCCGTCCTCGGGCTCTCATTGCCGCCGTCGTCGATTGCCGAGATCTGGTAGCAGTTCCGGTCGTTCTCGAGCGAACGCGGGAAGTCGATGTAGGCCGTCCTGCCGCCGCCTGCGTTGTAGGCCGGAGCTACGAGGGCCGTCGGGTCGTGGGCGACGGTCGCCAGGAGTGCCTTGGAGTCACTCGGCACCTCTGAGAACCAGAGCAGGTAGGAGTCCGTGTCTGGGGCGGATCCACGACTCCAGATGATCATGACCTCTCCGCTCCCGCCGCCGATTCCCACGTCAAAGCCGGACGGGGCGGCCGGTGGCGCGGCGGGCAGGCACACCTCGGCGCTGCGCTGACCTTCGTGCCCTGCACCGTCGACCGCGGAGACCTGATAGCAGTGTTTCCCCTCGATTTGTGCCCTGAGATCAACATGTGCCGTGCGGCCGCCGCCGGCGTCGTAGGCGGGTCCGGGGAGTGCGGAGGTGTCGTGGGGGATCTCCGCGAGTAGTGCCTTGGACACACCGGGGTCGTCGGAGTACCAGATTCGGTAGAGGTCGAGATCAGGCTCGGTGTTCCGATTCCACTCGGGAATGACTTCACCGCTGCCGCCGCCGATCTCGACCGTCAAGCCGTCGACGATGCCAGGCGCGGGATCGGGGGCTGTCGTGGTGGTCGTGGTTGTTGTCGCGGCCGTCGTGCTGGTTGTTGTGCTTGTTGCCTGCGCGGTTGTGCTGGTGGTGGAAGTCGAAGCCTCCGCCGGGGGTGTTGTTGTGGTTGCCACATTTGTCGGGAGCGTTGTCACAGGCTGCGTGGCGTCCTCCGACGCGTCTCCGCACCCGGCTGTCACAATCACCAACCCAACAGCGAGCACAACGAGGCGTGGCGACATCACGGAGGTATCGTCGCGCCGTTCGGCCGAACCAACAAGGCCGTCCGACTAGCGTCTCGTTCCGTGATCAATGTTGCTGCCGCGAGAGCTGACACGCCGGGAACCGCGTTCGTAACGCATCTCAACAACGCTGGCGCATCCCTCACCCCGCGACCCGTGCTTGACACCGTCACGGACTACCTGCGCGAGGAGTCCCGCTACGGGGGATACGAGGTGGCCGAAGCGCACGCTGATGAGCTGAGTTCGGTGTACATCACGCTTGCGAAACTCGTCGGCGCTGGCCCGTCGGAGATCGCGATCACCGATAGTGCAACGCGCGCGTGGGATCTCGCGTTCACGGCGATGACCTTCCGCAAGGGTGATCGGATCCTCACGACTGCCAGTGAGTACGCGTCGAACGTCATCGCGTTTCTCCAGGTGGCGCAGCGGTCCGGGGTGTCGATCGAATTCGTGCCGAACCGACCGACCGGCGAAATCGACACCGATGCCCTCAATACGATGATCGACGAGCAGGTCCGTCTGATTGCCATCAACCACGTTCCGACGAACAGCGGACTCGTGAACCCGGCCGTCGATGTCGGCCGGATAGCGAACGCACGCGGGATCCCGTACCTCCTCGATGCGTGCCAATCGGTCGGCCAGATGCCGATCGACGTCGAAGAGATCGGGTGTGACCTGCTGTCTGCCACATCCAGGAAGTTCCTCCGCGGGCCTCGCGGCACTGGGTTTCTCTACGTACGCGCTGCGGTGCTCGATCGACTCGAACCGGCGGTTCTCGACCTGCACGGTGCGCGTTGGGCGGCGCTCGACAGCTTCGTTGTACGACCAGACGCGCGTCGGTTCGAGTTGTGGGAGCGATCGTCGGCATTGGTGCTTGGGATGGGCCGCGCGGCGGCCTATGCGATGCAGGTCGGGCTTAGCGAGATTTGGGAGCGTGTCGCCTTGCTCGGAGCGATGCTCAGGGCGGCGCTCGCCGAGGTGGATGGCGTGAAGGTGCGCGACACCGGCTCGGTACAGGGAGCCATCGTGACGTTCACGGTGAATGGTCGCGACGCAAGCGGCATCAAGGCCGCGCTTCACGACCAGGCCATCAACGTCTCAGTGGTTACGCCTGATTCGGCACGATTCGACATGGAGGAGCGGCGACTTCCCGACCTTGTTCGAGCCTCGGTGCACTACTACAACACGGAGCAGGAGATCGAACGCCTCGTCGCTAGCGTTGCCGAGCTCTGATCAGGGGTATGGGCTCCCAGCCTTGAACGCGACAATCACGGCGTCGGCGTCCTCGGTGGCGACGACGTACGCGCGACCGTCGGCGCCCTTGTGGTTCTTCACCGGGAGCGTGACGCGGTCGATGTCTCCGGACCCCATTCCCAGTGCGGCGCGCGCGAGGTCGGTCATCAAGCCGAGGCTCAATCCCTCGTCGGCCGATATGTTGTCCGCAAAGGTCGGGAGGAACGTTGGGAGGTTGAAAGCGCTCGACGGTGACGTGACCTGATCGAAGAGCTGCACCATGATCTCCTGCTGGCGCTGCGTTCTTGCAATGTCCCCACCTCCGGTGCCGCTCCACGATCCGTTCTCGTACTCCTCGTACTGGCGGGAACGGGCGTAGGCGACGGCCATCTCTCCGTCCAGTGTCTGGGTCCCAGCATCAACCGAGAGACCCGACTTGTGGTCGCGAGCGGGGAGCGGAAAGTCGACGTTGACGCCTCCCAGAGAGTCGACGATCCGACCGAATCCGCCGAAGTCGATTTCGACAAAGTGGTGGACGGCGATCCCCGTCTCTTCTTGTACGGTTTTGGTCAGAAGATCCGGCCCACCGATCACGTACGACGCATTCAGTCGGTTGGTACCGTGGCCTGTGATGTCGACCATGAGGTCGCGGGGGAGGCTCAGCAGCTGGATCCGCTCGCCCGGCACCATGTGCGCAAGCATCATCACGTCGGTTCTACGGCCGGCGAATTCACCGAACGCATCCTCGTTCCAATCGTCTGGGAGAGTCGATCGGTCGTCGGTGGCGATGACCAAGAAGTTGACGGGTTCCGACGAGCCCGGCGCCACAGTCGCCAAACTGGTGAGTTCCTCGGAGCCGATGCGATCGATCTTGCTCTCGGTCCACATCACGTATCCGATCATGCCGAAGACGGCGATGATCGCGATGACAAGCATCACAAGGAACGCCTTCTTCGCGAAGCCGCCCTTCCGTTTCTTCGGCGGGGGCGCCGGCGGCGGCGTTTGAGGGATGGCTGGGAAGGTGTCGGTAGTCATGAATCGCAGCACGAACTGGGGTGCGGGAGCCTAGGAACGTTCCTCAGATAGGAGTCAAGCGGTACGCTGCCATCATGCCTATCGAGACGCCCATCAAGATTCATTCACAGGACGTGACCGAAGGCCCGGCCAGGGCCGGCGCGCGAGCGATGCTGCGCGCTGTCGGGCTCGGAGAGAACGACTTTGCCAAGGCCCAGGTGGGCGTAGTCAGCGCCGGGAACGAGGTAACACCCTGCAATCTGACCGGGCCGAAGCTCTCCGCCCGAGCCCGGGAGGGTGTGTACGAGGCTGGCGGCGTCGGATTGGTCTTCGCCACAATTGCTGTATCTGATGGGATATCGATGGGCCACGAGGGGATGCGGGCGTCACTCGTTTCGCGAGAGGTCATTGCCGACTCAGTGGAGCTGGTCATGCATGCCGAGCGCTTCGACGCGATGGTCTCCATTGCCGGCTGCGACAAGTCGCTTCCCGGGATGCTGATGTCGGCAGCCCGGCACAACCTTCCCTCTGTGTTCCTCTATGGGGGTTCGTCGCTTCCCGGAAGGCTCGACGGCGTTGACATCTCGATCGTCGACGTCTTCGAGGGTATCGGTGCTCATTCAGAGGGCCGTATCGACGACGCTCAGCTGCTTCGTATTGAGCAAGCCGCCTGTCCGGGAGACGGCTCGTGCGCAGGGATGTTCACCGCGAACACGATGGCTTCCGTCGGCGAGGCGCTCGGCATGTCCCTTCCCGGCAGCGCATCCGTGCCCGCAGTGTCCGCCCGGCTCGACGACTACGCCCGTCAATCAGGCGAGGCGGTCATGGAACTGCTGCGTTCCAACATCCGGCCTCGAGACATCATGACCCGCGAGGCGTTTGAGAACGCAATCACCGTGGTCATGGCGCTCGGCGGATCGACGAACGCCGTGCTCCATCTGCTTGCAATTGCTCACGAGGCTCGCGTTGATCTGACACTCGAGGATTTCGACCGAATCAGCAGCCGGACGCCACATGTCGGCGATCTCAAGCCGTTTGGCCGATATCACATGGTCGACCTCGACCGCATCGGCGGGGTGCCGGTTGTTCTGCGCGCGCTTCTGGACGAAGGACTCATCCACGGCGACGCGCTCACCGTGACCGGTCAGACCATGGCCGAGAATCTCGAAGGTGTGCAGTTCCCCGAAGCGCAGGATGTGATGCGGACGATGGATGATCCGGTCGCGGACCAGGGGGGAATCGCGATTCTGCGTGGTTCCCTCGCTCCCGGGGGAGCGGTCGTGAAGATTGCCGGGGTCGACCTGGATATCTTCGAGGGCACGGCCCGGGTGTTCGATGATGAGCAACACGCCCTCGAGGCGCTCTGGGCACATGACCTCCATCCCGGCGATGTTGTCGTGATCCGATATGAGGGTCCGTCCGGCGGTCCGGGCATGCGGGAGATGCTGGCGATTACCGCGGCGATCAAGGGAGCGGGATTGGGCAAGGACGTGCTCCTGATCACCGACGGCCGATTCTCCGGTGGCACGACCGGTCTGTGCATCGGTCACGTGGCCCCCGAGGCGGCGAAGGGTGGTCCGATGGCATTCGTCCAAGAAGGAGACAGGATCCGAGTCGACCTTCCGGAACGCCGCCTCGATCTACTCGTGGATGAAGCCGAAGTCGAATCCCGGCGCGCTGCCTGGTCGGCGCCTGAGCCCCGGTACCCGACCGGCGCGCTAGGGAAGTACGCCAGACTGGTTGGTTCAGCCGAGCGCGGCGCCGTCTGCGACTGACACCTCCGGCGGCATGAGGACGGCACGATTCCCGCGTAGGCACGACTAGCGTGGCAAACATGGAACTCAGCATCGAATACTGCGTCGTTTGAAGTTACACCAGCCGTGCCGTGCGCATGGCCGAACAACTGCTCGAGGAATTCGAGCAGAACATCAGCCGTCTCACCCTGATCCCTTCGGGCGGGGGCCGGTTCGAGGTGATGCTCGACGACCGCCTGGTCTACTCGAAAGCCGAAACCGGTCTACATCCCGACTACGAGATGGTCGCCACCCCGCTCCGGGAGATTCTGGGCTAGCGCTTCGCGCGACTCAGTTCGCTATCCCGATAGCCTTCGCGTGGTGAAACAGGGAACCGGTAGAACCGTCCTCGTGACCGACCTCTTCGCGTCGGAGGGCCCCTTTCAGGAGGCTGCGCGCGACTTCGTCGCCGGCACGTGCAGCGTTTGCGACATCGTCATCGGCGAACAGGATGCCAGGTTCCACAAGGCCGGCTACCTCTGTCCCGACTGCTGGCAATTCGCCGGTGGCCTCGGGAGCTGATTCCCCACGTTCGACGTTGTTGGCTCCGCGCCGAGCTTCAACTCGGCTCGTCAACCGATGTCGACCCGCCGTCCACGGACCCACGTCGCGTAGACCACCGTGTTTCGGAGCTCATCGGGATCGCTGGTGACGGGATCGCGGTCGACGACGACTACGTCCGCCGGGCTGGTCGGGGCCAGAGGGAGTGGCTCACCAAGCG
>CBFDAN010000114.1:0-6159 GCA_965602815.1 uncultured bacterium | reverse complement strand
GGCAATCTCAAGACGAGACGAAGGTTTCTTCCGACTGGCTCTGCGACTGCGGCAAGTCGGTGTACGCCGAGCGGGAACGATGCCCGGTCTGCGGCAACCATCGCGACGATGAGCGACGAACCTAACGGCAACGGACGCGAGAAACCGCTGATCGGCAACACGAAGTCAGCCAAACTGACCGTGACCGGAATCCTCACCGCGCTGGTGGGCAGCGGCGGTTACTTCGTCCAGCAGGCGTCCGAGGAGATCTCGTTCCTTCACACCAACGCCGTCCGCCACGAGGCGCAGACGCTCGCATTGCAAACCGATCTCGAAAAGCTCGAAGACGAAGTGAAGAGGCTCGAAACCTTCCTGGTGGACAAGCTCCAGATCAGCGTACCCGCACAATGAGAACGATTCATTTCACACTGGCTATCGTCATGGTCTCGGCCGTCTCGGTTCGCCCCGCCGTATGGGACGCCCATTTGCCGGGCGGCACGGTCGCCACGGCTACCCTCACATCATGGGGCGCGTCGGTGTCCTACGACTCCTATCCGTCCGCCTCGTCCACTTCCATCACGGGCCGGCGGCCGCCTCGACCTCGATCCCCGGGCGCACGACCTACACGGTGACCACCAGAACCGCCGACGCGCCGCTCACGCTCTCGCTGATGTCGGGCGAGAATTGGGATTGGGTCAACGCGATGGACAACCACTGGGTCAGCTTCGGCGCGCTCGGCCTGGACGGCGTGACTCTCAGTGCTCCGTTTTACCCGGTCAGGTACGCCGGGCCCAGAACCCGGTCCATGTACTCGGCGGCAGCATCGGATTCGCACGTCGCGGTGCCCGAACCCGCCGGCACGGCGCTCGCTTTCGCTTTGGTCCCGCTCGCGGCTTGTGTGCTGCGGCACGGGTTGGTTCGCAAACTACATGGTTCGACGCGGGCGGGGCCACTACGATGAACGCCATCGACATGCGAAAGGCGGGGCTGACCGTTCGGATGCGCGCCATAGGCGAGCGCGTGCGCTTCCGGGGCCGGTGGATCGGCGCGAGCATCAACCGGGTGCCCCTGGCCGACACGCCGCCCGGCGCGGTGGACATCCAGACCGACGAAGGGGCGACAATCGTCCTGCCCGCCGACCAGCCCGAGCCGAACGAGGGCGAGGTGCTCCGCGACGACGCCGGCATCGACCATAGAGTCGGCGAGGTGAAATGGGCCGCGCACGGCTGGCACTGCCGCTGCATGACCAACAGGTGACATGGCGGCAAAACCCGCAATCCGGATCGCGAGCAACGCCGACGTGGAGATGGCGCGGTTGCAGGTCAAGTTCGGCGAGTATCTAGCCATGACTTCGGGGACGCGCACGGGGCTTATGCGCAAGAAGATGACCGACGTTACGATTCGGGTGTCCAAGATGTTCGGGATGCTGAGTCCGGGAAAGCGCAAACGGTCGTTGAGAGGAAAACGGGTCAACCTGATATGGTTCGAGTTCGAGAAACGGAACATCGCCGGTCGCGGCATAAAGGTCGCGAACCGAGGACTTCTATCCAGAAAAAAGGAGGACAAGCACGGGCGACCGTTGAGCAATTGGCAACGGGCCGTTGCGAGAGAGATATCCAGCCGGGTGTCGGGGTCGGGTTATCTCGCGTTCCAGGCGAAGGTGGCGCGCAAGTGGCGACCGAAGAAGTCGATGGACACGCACCACAAATCCTTCACGGGGCGTTATAACGACATCGTGGCAAAACGGTTCGGGGACGAATTGCAGGAGGTCTACGAAATGCGCGTGCCGGGGACCGAAAAGATGAACAACCGCTACGGGGTCGTGGGGAGAGCTTTGCGTCAAGTAACGGCGGACATCGAGATTTACCTACGCTACAAGCACAAGCAGATTGCGAGACAGACTCTCGAGCGCAGGATGAAGTACGGGACCGGGGCGGAGATCAAAGCTTCGCGAATCGCCAAGAAGGTCATGCTCGGACAAAGTTCGGCGGCTAGAAAGGCTTCCATGAAAGCTTATCGGATGGCACTGGCCGGACGTTGACAAGATCATGGCAATTCAACCCGACAACATCTACCGGGAGTTGCAGGAGACCGTGGCCGCCGAACTCGTCAAAGCCGGGGTCGCTGCCGCAGTGCAGATCGAGCCGGGAACGGCCAAACTCGGCAACGACGCGCTCAACGATTCGGGTCTGTTCGTCGTGGTAGGATATCCGACCGTGGAGATCCAGGAGAACCGCCAGGCGCTGGTGGAGATTCCGGTCGAGGCGGTGGTCAATCCGGAGATGGCGAACGAGGACGGCTTCGATCTCGCTCTGAGGATTCTCGGGGCGCTGGACGAGCGGCAACTCGTATTGGAGTGGTGGACCGCACTTCGTTCCACGGGCGTTTATCCGACGGGGACCGAGGATGGTTTGGTGGTGTGGACGGTGAGACTGCAAACGAGAACCGTGCAAACGGTGGACAACACTATTTAGAGAAAGACGACGACTTATGGCATTGATCAAAGGCATGGCAAGCGTGTGGGGGGCGAACGGAAAGGCCGTCTACGGGCCGTTCGCGACGACCGGAACCGCAACCACCGCGACGGCCGGCCAGAAGATGAACAGCCTGGACAACACGCACTCGGCGGACATCGAAGAGCTGCGCGACGAACAGGGCGAACTCATCGGCGCGGCGGTGCGCAACGAACGCTTCACGCTCGATGTGGAGTGGGTGCCTGTAGGCGTGCGGGACGCCAACGGCGCTCCGGTGACGACCGCGAACTCAATCGACAACGCGCTCCAGGCCATGAGCTTTCCGGACAACGCGACCGCTCCGGTAGGCGCGGAGGGCTGGACGAAGGTGACGATCTCGGGCGTGGACGACTCGGCGGGAAGCGATCTGAAGGTGAACGGCGATTACATTTACCGCGAGGGCGGAAACCGGGGATTCGAGGCGGACGGTTTCGGTCGGATTCGGCTCACGCTAGAGAAACCTCTCGGCAGTCCGCTCTCCGTGGCTCAACTGACGACGACGGCGACTTGATCCGATGAACGACGCCGCCGACTACGCAGACGCACTCTTTCCCGGCCGCTGGAAAGTGTTCGGAAGGGCGATGGAGCCGTTCACGCTCGGCCACGCGCTGGTGCTGGAGCAGATCGGCGCGCGGTGGTTTCGGGGCGAGAACGCTTTTCCCGACTACGCGGAAACGCTGGAAGCCGTTTACCTGTGCTCCATGCCTTACGAGCAGGCGTCCGCGGCGGTGAGGCGACCGCTCTCGTGGAGGGCGGCGCTGTGGGCGAGAGCGATGCTGACGTGGGCGGTGCTTCGTCCCATGTGGGGCATCCGGAGCATCGGCGCGTTCGTCGATTATTTGAATTCCGGGTTCCGTTCGCCGAAGGTTTCGCTGCGCGGCGGCAAGGGCGGGGCCGGGTCCGGTCCGGGGATGATGGCGCTCAAGGTGGCGGCGCAGCGGGAGCTGCGCAAGACCGAGGCCGAAGCGCTGGCGAGTTCGCCCGGCGCGTTGATTTGGGAGCTGATGGCCGTGGCGCAGAGCGTGGGCGGCGGGGTGAGTTTCCTGAACGACGACGACGAGGATCTGCTGGCAACCGCAGAGCGGATGAGGAAGGAGGCCGGGAATGGCAACTAGGAGCGAGCACACGATCAAATTCCGCTCCGACTTCCGGCAGTTCAAGTCGGGTTTCACCGGTGCGCAACGTTCCATCGGGAAGTTCGGGAGAGTCTTGGGCGGTTTGCCCGGACTGGGAGGGTTGCTGGGCGGAGCAGGGTTGGTGGCGGGGGCGATGAGGTTCGGAGAGAAAGCCGGAAAAATCCGGGATCTCAACCGACGAACCGAGATTGCCATCGGGGATCTCCAGAGGCTCCAGTTCGTGGCGGATCAGACGGGAACTTCGCTGGAGACGTTCGTGAACGCCTACGAGCGGCTCCAAAAGGTGCAGCGGGACGCAGCGCGCGGTTCCAAGCAGATGGTTCAGGCGTTCAAGGATTTGGGGATCGATCCCACCGGGATGGCTCCGCGAGAATTGTTCGAGAAAACGACGGAGGCGTTGAGAGGGCGACCCGGCGCGGCGGGCATAGCGCGCGAGTTGCTGGGGCGTTCCGGCGGCGAGCTGTTGCAGTCCGTCAACCAGGACATCGGCGCGCTGATGAAGCAGGCCAAAGTCATCGACGCGGATCTCATCGAACGGACGGCGACGAACATGGACGCTTTGACGACGGCGATGAACGAGTTCACGGTCGAAATAGCGCCGGTTTTGGTGGAACTCGTCCAAGCGCTCAAGGTGCTTGCGGATTTGGTCGGATGGTGGCGCACGGTTGCAGCGCAGGCGGGGACCGCGTCGGTCGAGGGCGTGTCCATGAAGCATCAACCGGGCAACTGGGGCAACTGGGATGCGATGATACGAGCGCAAGAACGCACCAACGCCATTCTGGAAGCCGAGGACTGATTTTATGGGCAAGTTCAAGGGAGCCGACAGTCCGCGAACGGCCTATCCGGCCGGAGCCGAACTTTGGAACACCGACTACTCGTATAGCAAGCGTGACGGCATATCGATCAATCAGACGGTCAACCAGACCTACAAGAAGGCAATCGACACGTTCGCGAAGCTCGTCGCCACGGCGTCGCTCAACGGTAGCACCGAGGTCCGGTTTTCGTATCGTCCGGGGGGGTATTGCACGGTAAGCCAGAGCAACCGTGCGCAGGACATTTCCGTAACGAACGACCCGGTCACCGGAGATCCGGTGGTGACGCTCACGCAGGACACGAGTTCGATTATCAGCGAAGTCTGGGCATGGAGGCAGGTCGAGGAAGAGATCGACATCTGGGATTACTCCGTCACGCAAGGGCTGATGGATTTGATGGAGGACGGGGGCGGACCCGGAGAGGGCAAGAGCGACCGTCAGAAAACATGGATGCAGATGGTCGAGCAATGGCTGGCTCCGGGAGGCGACCCGAACTTCACCAAGGAGGCCTCCGATCCGACGGGCCAGCCTCTGATCAATGTCTACCTGACCGAAGGAACCATTGCGGCGACCTTCAAGCTGTTCGCGCCCGGCGCAACGGCGACGCAAGAGGCAGATGCGCTCAATTTCCTCAAGACCGTCGCCAGGGGGATGCGCACGGTGAACCGCTCGCGATTGTGGGTCGAACTCGACCGCCAGGTGCCCTACGGTTACACGGGCGTCAGCAACATCAATGCGGGGGAACTCCAGTACTGGACCGGAACTCAGGTGGCGGCGTTTCCGGGGTATCCGGCTTGGATGCCGCTCGCTCCGGCCACGAAGTTTCTCAAGCACGGCGCGACCGTCACCGCGCGCAACCGCCGCACCAAGGATTTGACGGTGGCATGGGAAGAAAAACCGGAGTGGAGCACATACCTCCATCCGTTGAAGACTTGATCACGCCATGCTTGTGCGACTTCTCAGACGGATCGAGAAACTCGAAAAACGCATGGAAGCGCAACGGGTGCGGCGCTCCGCCAGCGTGACGGTCACCGAAACGCCGCGCGGAACGATGATCCACGCCAAAGGCGGCACGACGACGAACCAACAGGCCGCAGCTCCCGCCGCCGGTGGCCGAGCGCGCTGGGGCTGACGAACGATTCAACATGGCAAAAGACGAACTACCCTTGGAAAACGAACCCGCGCCGATCCCGGCTCACGAGAGCATTTACATCTCGAAGCCACCGTGGTTCGAGGCCGGCCGGCACCTCCGCCGCATCGAGGACGAGGTCCACGCTGCCTACCATTTAAAGCAGTTCAAAGCGACCGAAGCTCGCGAGTGGATCGCCAAGAACATCCATCCGCTCGAAAAGCGCTACGCCGAGGGCGAACGGGAGCCGGGACTGCTCTTCGAGATCATGTCGCTGCGCGTCTAGCTCGTCCAGGCATGCGGCCGGGAGGCTTTAGTCCATGCCCATAGTCTTCCGCCAAGCATCGGAGGTCGCGCCGGGCGACCCGATCACGTCCACCCAGTGGAACACGCTGGCGGACGCCTGCAACTCCCGGCTCCGATCCACACTGGGCGACGGTCCCTGGCGGATCGCCTACTACTACTACAGCCTGTTCCGCGAGCTGTTCCATTCCGATGTGCCCACGTTCCCTGGGTCTCTGATCAACACCGTACCTCAAGCGCAATTCTTCGAGCGTTGGCAGCAGGTGGATAACCCGAGCGCGAACCCG
>CBFDAN010000113.1:0-6166 GCA_965602815.1 uncultured bacterium | reverse complement strand
CCCCGGACCGATCGATGCCGCCCTCAGGACTCCGACCCACATCGTCTTTTCGGCACCGGCGCTCGCGGAGGCAAGCGGCGAGGGTGATCCGGCGTCCGCCCTACGGTCGGTTTCCGCTCGAACGGACGCATGGCTCGCCGTCACCCTCGGGGAGGCCGGAGTGATTTGGCTGGATGATGGCGGTGCTGTTCGCACCTCCCCGGCCTTCGCTGTTGAGGTCGCAGACACGCTCGGCGCCGGTGACGTCTTCCACGGTGCATTCGCACTCGGCCTCGCCGAGGATCGCCCAATCGATGAAGTTGTCCAGCGTGCTTCCGCAGCGGCCGCGCTGAAATGCACCCGGTTTGGGGGGCGCGCAGGAATCCCCACCTCCGAGGAGCTCGAGGAGTTCTTGCGCCACCGGTTGTGATCGACGCACCGCAAAGTCGATCACCCGTCGACCCGGCATAGCACGCGCCTACGACCACGATTGGATGGGGGGCCACCACGGAGCGAGATGCGCGTCTACAGCCTCGTACCAGTCGTCGGTCATCGCTCCCAACGGGTCGATGCAATCGGCATAGGTGGACCACAAGAGCGGTTCGTCGATCCAGATACGGACCGCAGTTCTATGGATCCCTCGATCTGTCTGACCGAGCGTGCGTTCGGTGCCGTGGATCGTTACCGGGAGGAGCGGCGCCCCGCTCATCCATGCCAGCCAGGCAGCGCCTCTCTTCGGTTCGGTCTCACGCCAATAGGCGACACGGCGCCCCTCGGGAAAGACGCCCGCGGCACCTCCAGCCCGCAAGTACTCCACCGTCTCTTCCAATGCCCGCAACGGTACGCCGTCGCGGTCCGTCGGTATCGCCCCGAAGAATCCTGTGACCACGTCGAACGCGAGATGGTTCCCGAACAACTCGTCAACGGCGATGAACCGCACGAGGCGTCCCAGGGCGTTGACAACGAGTGGGGGGTCGAGATGGGAGAAGTGGTTGGCTGCAACCACAACCGGCCCGCCGCTCGGGATACTCTCGGTGCCGCTCACTTCGAGGTCCAGCAGGCTGCGAGCGAGGATTCGAAGTGGAATGTTCAGGAATCGCGTCGTGGCGGCCGAGGGGATCCGCCTGAATCTAGGCATCGCCGGCCAGCTCGGCGAACAGGTTGGCGAACGCAAGTTGCGGACGCTGGTTCGCTGCAAGGGCCTCGATGGCGACCAGGATTCGCTCGGCTCCGGCGATCGCTCGGCGCGGTGTCATGGAGGACAGTGCCGAAACGGGGACGTCGGTGTTGCGCACCGGGCTGCCGAATTGAGCCGCCGCCACATCTCGGTAGAACGAGGCGAGGATCTCGAGACCAGTCACGTAGAGGGCGTCGGTTGCGCGTTTCAACTCGCGGATTTGCCGATCTCGAAGCGACTTCGGCGCGTCGTCGCCGAGCACGTCGCGTTCTTCCTGCTGGCGCTCCTTGAGCGCTGCGAGCAGCGGCTCGGCAGCAGCCATCGTCTCGTCGGCCAGCCGGAATGCATCACCGGGGTGCTCACCGAGCCGCATCGGGATACTGAGCCACAGCCTCCGGTAGTCGGCGACCTGGGGTTCAGTCGCAAGGGCGAGCGCGAGACCGGGCCGCCCGCCGGCGATTCGAGCGGCCTCGATCGCTTGATCCTCCTCGATGCCCAGATTGGTGAGGCCCGCGGCCACCTCCGGCTCCGAGACTCGACCAAGCACAACCGTTCGACAGCGGCTCGCGACTGTGTCCGGCAGATCGTCTTCGGTTTCGGTGACGATCACGAACACCGTTGCAGGAGTCGGCTCCTCGAGCGTCTTGAGGAGGGCGTTCGCAGCCTCGTCGTTCATCATGCCCCCTTCCTCGAGCAGGAAGACCTTTCGATCCGACTCGAGCGGAGTCCGGGTCGCCTGAGATACGACGCGCCGGGCTTGATCGACGGTGATCGACGCTCGACCCTCGGGCTCCACGAGAACGAGGTCGGGATGTACCCCTGCCAGAACACGACCGAAACAGGCCTGGTCTTCGCCGCACAGCAGTGCTGCAGCGAAACGCCTGGCGATCGTCGCTTTGCCGACATTGGACGGTCCAACGAAGAGGTACGACTGGGCGGGTTCGATGATCTCACGCTCGAGCAGCTCGATGACGCCCCGGTGCCCAACAATGGTATCGAACCGGGTCACCATCGGGCCCGCATCTCGCGGTACGCGGCTTCAACGACCTCGTCGAGCGGCGCACTGGTGTCGATGATCACGAATCGGTCAGGCTCTGATGCTGCGACCGCGGCGAATCCATCGGCGACCGCCTGCTGGAATCTGACGCCCTCGTCGCCGATTCGATCCCCGATCGCCTGGCGGGCGAGGCCCTCGTCCGGCTCAACAGCCAGGAGAATGACCATGCTGGGCCAGATTCCGAGCAACCCCGGTTCGTTCACGCTACGGACCTCTTCGATCCCCAACGTGCGGCCCGCACCCTGGTATGCGAGCGACGAGTACACCGAGCGGTCCGAGAGGACCCACGCCCCGTCTTCGAGTGCCGGACCCACGATTTCGGTTGCGAGCTGGGCTCGAGCAGCCGAAAAGAGAAGCGCTTCGGTCCATGGCTCCGGGGCCAGTTCGTGGCTGAGGAGTATCTGTCGGATCGATTCGCCGACCGTGGTCCCGCCCGGTTCACGCACACGAACCACCTGTAGGCCGTCCGCCTCGAGACGGGCACCAACGCGCTCCGCCACGGTTGACTTGCCTGCGCCCTCGATCCCTTCGAACGCGATGTACGGGCGGTTCACCTGATCTCGCTCCTCGTACGCGACGTCACCGTGACAGTTTCGCAGAGTTCGGGGACACGGGTCCCGAGTTAAGCCTTCTTCCGCTTCCGCTTCGGTGCCGGGC
Organism: uncultured bacterium; assembly: GCA_965602815.1. Classification (GTDB taxonomy): domain Bacteria; phylum Actinomycetota; class Acidimicrobiia; order Spongiisociales; family UBA5794; genus JAHEEL01. Next base: position 3,296 of record CBFDAN010000113.1, on the reverse strand, counting down.
CCTTCGCCCGCCGCTCGGCGAGCAGTTCGACGGCACGTTCGAGGGTGATCGTGTCGATCGAATCCGCGACCCTGAGGGACGCGTTGGTCTCACCGTCGGTGACGTACGGCCCGAACCTGCCGTTGCGCAGCACGACCGGCTTCTCGGTGTTGGGGTCCGGGCCGAGTTCCTTCAGCGGCGCCGCCGCGGTCCGGGTGCGTCCCTTCTTCGGCTGAGCAAGCAACGCAGTTGCCGCTTCGAGATCGACGGTGAAGATCTGGTCCTCGTCCTCGAGGCTGCGACTCTCCTTGCCCCACTTCACATACGGTCCATAGCGGCCATTCTGCGCCGTGATCGGTTTGCCGTCTTCCGGATGCTCTCCGACTGTTCGCGGCTGCGTGAGGAGCCGGAGCGCGTCCTCGAGCGTCACCGTCTCGAGCGACATACTCTTGAAGAGGGAAGCCGTCTTCGGCTTCGCATTTGACTCCGCATCTCGTTCACCGAGCTGGACGTACGGCCCGTAGCGCCCTGCCTTGGCAAACACCGTGAGACCTGTCTCCGCGTCCTCACCAAGGATTCTGTCGCCCGATGGTGCTTCGAGTAGCTCGGTTGCGCGCTCGACAGTGAGTTCATCGAGCGGGACGTCCTCGGGGATCGAGGCACGAAGTTCACCGCGCACGAGATAAGGTCCGAATTGACCACACCGCGCCACGATCTGCTCGCCGTTCGATCCCTCACCGATCGGGAAGGCGTTGACCTCGCGGGGATCGATACCTTCAAGAGCATCGTCGGAGACGAGCGTTCGGAGTCCCGGGTGATCCTCAACCCCGAAGTAGAACCGATTGAGATACGGGACCATCTCCTCCTCGCCACCGGCGATCTTGTCGAGATCCTCCTCCATGAGCGCGGTGAAGTCGTAGTCGACGTAGTCACCGAAGTGTTCCTCGAGCAAGCCGACGACGGCGAACGCCTTGAGCGTCGGGTAGAGCGCCGAACCCTGCTTGCGCACGTAGTCACGGTCTTGGATGGTCGAGATGATCGACGCGTACGTCGATGGCCGGCCGATCCCGAGTTCTTCCATCCGTTTCACGAGACTCGCTTCGGTGTAGCGGGCTGGGGGTTTCGTCTCGTGGTTTGTCGCCTCCATGGCAAACGCAGCAAGATCTTGCCCTTCCACGACGGCCGGCAGGTGTCGCTCCTGGTCGTCGCGGGCAGCTTCCGGATCATCGATATCTTCAACGTAGGCTTTCAGGAATCCACCGAAGACGATGGTGCGACCGGACGCCGAAAACTCGCAGGCTCGTTCGCTCGTGCTTGCCGTACCGATGAGCCGGAGTTGGAGGCTCTCACCCTTCGCATCCTTCATCTGGCTGGCGACCGTGCGCTTCCAGATAAGGTCGTACAACCGTGACTCATCGGACCTCGGGCCGAACGATCCTGCAACGGTCTTCGGGTCCTGGAAATGCTCACCGGCGGGACGAATTGCCTCGTGAGCCTCCTGTGCACCTTTCGCCTTCTTGCCGTAGGAACGGGGCGAATCCGGGAGATAGTCTTTTCCGAACCGGCCGGCGACGAGGGAGCGGGCTGCGTTCAGTGCCGCCCCCGACAGGTTGGTCGAGTCGGTTCTCATGTAGGTGATGAATCCACCCTCATAGAGGCGTTGCGCGGCCGACATGGTTCGGCGTGCCCCAAACCGGAACTTGCGCCCAGCTTCCTGCTGGAGGGTTGCGGTGCGGAACGGAGGATACGGGCGCCGGGTATACGGCTTCCGTTCGACGGATGTCACCTTGAACGACGTGTCGACGAGTTCGCCGGCAAGCTCGGTTGCCGTCTCGGCGTCGAGGATCATTCGATCGGTACGGTGTCTTCCGGTTTGGTCGAAGTCGGAACCGGTCGCGACTCTCTCTCCGTCGACGGAGAAGAGCTTGGCGTCGAACGGCCGGTCTTCGTCGCGAGGTGTGAACGTGCCCGTTACGCTCGAGTACGTAGCTCCGACGAACGCGAGTCGCTCTCGCTCACGATCGACGATGATGCGAGTCGCCGGGGATTGAACCCGCCCAGCCGATAGCCCCCGCTGGACCTTCCGCCACAACACCGGGGAGACCTCGTAGCCGAACAGGCGGTCGAGAACTCGACGCGCTTCTTGGGCGGCTACGACCTGTCTATCGAGTTCGCGAGGATGGTCGACTGCTTCCTGTATCGCCTCCGAGGTGATCTCGTGAAACACCATCCGGTGGACGGGGATCTTCGGCTTCAGAACTTCGAGGAGATGCCACGCTATTGCTTCACCCTCCCGATCCTCATCGGTTGCGAGGTACAGGGAATCGGCACCCTTGAGGGCCTTGCGGAGCAGCGCAACCTGCTTCTTCGAGTTGGGTGTGACCACGTACATCGGCTTGAAGCCGTTGTTGATGTCGACCCCGAACCGGGTCTCCTTCCACGCCTTCTTCTTGGCTTCGGACACCTCGCCGACCTTCGTCGGTATGTCGCGGATGTGACCGACCGACGATTCGACGATGAAGTCATCACCGAGGTAGCGGCCGATCGTCTTGGCTTTCGCCGGGGACTCGACAATGACAAGGTGTTTGGGCATGGGTAGACAGCACTCAGTCGGTTGGAAACGGGATCAACGATGCGGGAGTATGGCCGCTTTGTCAAGACAATGGATGGACGGCCCCGATTTGTGGCTACTGATCGAAGCCTGCTCGGAACCGCTCGACAACTCTTGGCCACGTGAAAACGTCCTCGACGAACTGCCGTCCGGCGAACCCCATGGCCCGTGCGCGTTCGGGATCCCCGAGCAGCATCTCGAGGCCTTGGACAATGTCGTCGACCGAATGCACGACATATCCGGTCTCACCTGGAATCACCGTCTCGGGGGACCCGCCGGAGTCCCCTGCGAGGACCGGAAGACCGGTCGCCGCCGCCTCGAGAAAGACCAGACCGAGCCCCTCCACCTCGAGGCCGCCCCAGCGCGACTTGCAGGGCATACAGAACACATCCATCTGCCGGTACAGGCCCGGCAATTCGGACCACGGCACATCGACGGCGAAGCGGGTTCGCACCCCGAGTTTGTCGGCCAACCTGCGGAGGCTCCCCCCGGTGCGACCGGTACCGACGAGGAGCACCTCGACGGATTGCGTGAGGTTCGACGCCGCCTCGATCAGCCGCTGTTGGCCCTTGCGGGGCACAAACCGGGAGACACATCCGACAACCGGAACGGTGTTGTCGCCGTTCGGCGGAGGGGTGAATGTGTCGATGTCGACGCCCGCTCCGACGACCACCACGTCCCGACCGGTGAGGCGGCGAACGCGATT
>CBFDAN010000112.1:0-6166 GCA_965602815.1 uncultured bacterium | reverse complement strand
CGGCGCGTCGGGCGAGAAGCCCTCGTTCTGGTCTTCGGACGGCTGGAACTGGCCGGCGAAACCCCCGAGAACCAGAGCGAACACAACGGTCACGATGATGACGGCCCACGGCGCGCGACGTACGACCCAGGCAAGACCGTTGACGAGACTCTTCACAGCTCTTGTTCCTTTGCTAGCAGAACGGCGACCCGAACGGTCGCCGAAGGATCAGTTCTAGCGCGGCGGAGCGCAGCGCTCGGCGAGGTCGGAAGCGACATCACCAAGCGGGAGGCCTCGCTGCTCGCCAGTATCTTCGCGGAGTCGCAGCCCTACCGTGCCGTTTTCGACGTCCTGATCACCGACGACGAGGACCGCGGGCACCTTCTGCGTGATCGCTCGGCGGATCTTCTCGCCGACCGTTTCGTCGGCGGAATCAACCTCAACGCGGACGCCACCCTCGCCCAGAGCCTCCGCTACCTCGGTCGCATAGTCGACGTGGCGGTCGGCGACCGGGACGACCGTGGCCTGCACCGGAGAGAGCCACGCTGGGAACGCGCCGGCATAGTGCTCCACGAGGACGCCGATGAAGCGCTCCACGGACCCGAGCAACGCCCGGTGGATCATCACGGGCCGCTCCCGGATGTTCTTCGACGAGGCGTAGGTAAGTTCGAAGTTCTCAGGCTGAGCGAAGTCGAGCTGGATCGTCGAGAGCTGCCACCGCCTGCCGATCGCATCCCTTACATGAATGTCGATCTTCGGACCGTAGAACGACCCTTCGCCGTGAGCGACCTGGTACGGCAATTCCGCCGTCTCGAGGGCCTTTGCCAATGAAGCCTCCGCCAGAACCCACAACTTGTCGGACCCAATCGACTTGTCAGGGTCCCGGGTTGACAGATCGGCTTCGAATTCCGTGAATCCGAAGTCGCGCAGCACCATGAGCACGAAGTCGAGCAGATTCTGGAGTTCGTCCTCCATCTGGGCGACGGTGGTGAAGATGTGGCTGTCGTCCTGGGTGAATCCGCGTGCGCGCAGTAGTCCATGTACCACACCGGAACGCTCGTAGCGATAGACGGTGCCGAGTTCGAAGAGGCGCAACGGGAGTTCGCGGTAGCTGCGGCTCCTCGACTTGTAGATGAGGATGTGGAACGGGCAGTTCATCGGCTTGACGTAGTACTGCTGCTCGCCGTCCATTTCCATCGCGGGGTACATACCCTCGGCGTAGAAGTCGAGGTGGCCGCTCGTCTTCCACAGGTCGGCTTTGGCAACGTGCGGTGACACGACGTACTCATATCCGTGCGCCAAGTGTGTCCGGCGGCTGTAGTCCTCGACCTCCTTTCGGAGCAGTCCACCCTTCGGATGCCACACGGCAAGTCCGCTCCCGAGATCCGACGGGAACGAGTAAAGGTCGAGTTCGACTCCAAGTCGACGGTGGTCTCGCTTCTCGGCCTCTTCGAGGCGGTTCAAGTACTTTCGCAGCGCCTTCCGGTCCTCCCATGCAGTGCCGTAGATCCGTTGGAGTTGGGGCTTGTTCTCGTCCCCGCGCCAATAGGCGCCGGCCGAGCGCATCAGCTTCACTGCTTTGAGCCGACCAGTCGAAGAGATGTGGGGGCCGCGACAGAGATCCACAAACGCGTCGTTCCGGTAGATCGACACCTCGCTCGCTCCCGCACCCTCCGCTTCGTCCACGCCGCGAATGATCTCAGACTTGAACGGCTGATCCTCGAACATCTCAAGAGCCTCGTCGATCGAGAGAGACTCGCGTTCGAAGCTCTGGTTGATTTCGATGATCTCAGCCATGCGGGCCTCGATCCGTTCGAGATCCTCCGGGGTGAAAGGACGACCGATGTCGAAGTCGTAGTAGAAACCATCGGTGATCGGTGGACCAATCGCGAACGTCGCGCCGGGAAAGAGGTCGAGAACCGCCTGTGCCATCACGTGCGCAGCGGAGTGCCGGAGCACGGCGCGGCCCTCATCGGTGTTCTCCGTGATCACTGAGAATGCCCCATCTCGATTGATCGGACGGTTGAGGTCCAGTGTCTCGCCGTCGATGGAGACGGCCACAGCAGCACGTGCGAGGCCGGTGCCGATCGAGGAGGCAACGTCATATCCGGTCGTTCCGTCGTCGTACGATCGCAGGGAACCGTCGGGGAGGGTGAGCTGTATTGACATCGGGAACACTCGCTGGATTCGGGGAGAACAAGGCTACATCCTTCCCAACATCATGCGGAGCATGGGACAATGAAGTCGTAGAAGAACGGAGGGATCATCGACGCCTACGCAATCGCCGAACGAATCGCAGCCGGGGACCACTATCAGGATCTCACGCGACCCACCAAGTCGCTGGCAACCAACCATCACTTTCGAATCTGGCGCAACGAGGGCAGCGTGCTCCTCAAGGTCTACGGCACTCCCGCACGGGAGCGGCGGGAAACCCATGCGCTGCTGGCGTTGGGTGGACGGCCGGGCATACCGGTGAAACTCGACGGAGTAGGGACCGAGGAGGAGTCTTGGGCGCTCTTCGAGGACCCGGGGCAGTGGACCCTAGGATCGCTTCCGGAGAGCCGCGAGACGGCACAGCGCGCCGGAGAAGTGCTCCAGGCCGTCCACGCGGCGGACCCGACCAACTTGACCAATCTCGCGCGTGGGATCGATGCCGAATGGGTCGACGTGGACCACGCGTCAACGATGCGACGCCTCGCCCGCTACCGCCGTCGCGTCGGAGTCGACGCCGATCTATTTGCCGATGTCGCCGCGGTCCCACCCCCGGAGGCGTCGGCTCCGCTACCCGCTCACACCGATCCCTCACCGGACCACTTTGTGGTTGACGACCTAGGTGCCATCACGCTGGTGGATTGGGAGTGGGCCACCCTCGCGCCGCCTGAGTGGGATCTCTCAAAGGCCGCATGGTTGATGGGTGCGCAGTCGGGTCCCGCCGCGGCCGAGGCACTCCAACAGGGGTACGGCCGCACGCTCAGTCCGATGCAATTGAACCGATGGATCGTGTACCACGCGGCCATGCACCTCGTGTACGAGGCCGAACAGCGGATGTCGGACCACGGCGTCGATGCATACGCCGAAACTGTCGCCGGATTGAGGCAGGCCGCCGAGCTTGCGAATCCCTAGCCGTCGCAGGAAAGAGACCACAGAGCCAAATACCGGAAGATTTCGCGTTCCGGTCATAACATCGAGTTGTCGTAGGAGCCAGGAGACTCGGATGTTTGAGATTGCGATCGCGTCGGTGTTCATCGCTGTTGCTTTCGTCGCCGTCGGGACATCGTCCCGCTCGGCGGCGCCGGTGCCCGTCACGGAGCTTCAGCCGGTTCTGGGCAAGGGGGAACCGCTCGCGGACCTCCCCTGCCCGTGGTGTCTGGCCCAGACCCACGAAGACGACTCGGGCTGCCCATCGTGCGGACAACCGTTCGGATAGCCGAACGGTTCACGAGACGTCTGTAGCCGGGGCCATTTCCCGGTTCCGAAAGTCCTCAGCGAGACCCAGCGTCCGGTAGAGACCCGCAGCAGGCCGGTTGGTTTCGTCAACCCATGCCTGCGCCGTCACGGCGCCCCGATTCGCCAGCCAGACAAACCCGTGGGACGCAAGCGCCCTTCCGATACCCGATGCGGCGACATCCGGGACTACGGCGAGGAGGTACACCTCGCCGACCGCGCCCCCTTCATACTTGGCAATGCAGAAGCCGGCGATCCGTCCATCGGAGCGCGCGATCAATACCCCTTCGGGGTCGAACCACTTGAGCTTCGCCAGCGAGCGAAATCTGTCCGCGGTCATCGATCCTTGTTCGCGATGATCGGCGAACGCCCGATTGTTGACGGCGACGATGCCTTCGATATCGCCCGCGGCCATGGGCGTGATCGCGACACCCGGTATTGGCTTGCCAGCATTGGTGGGCACCGCTCCCGACATCCTCAGAACAGCCCGAACCTCGTCGTACCCGACCCTTCTCGCGGCCGCGATCTGGCCTGTCCGAAAGGTCCAGAGCGTGTGGGGTTCCCCGGGTGCAGCCAGCTCGGTAGCGCGGTGAATAGCTGCCTCCTCATCGGTCGGTGTCCGCCTTCTCGATGCAAGGGCGGCCTCGACAGCCCAGTGTCCACCGCCCTCGTGCCACGACGCGACCGCGACGAGACCGATGCCCGCCGAGTCGGTCCAAACCCCGACCTGGCTTCGCCCCTGATCCATCGTCATCACCTTGTGCTCGGACAGCGGAGGATGTCCGTCTGCCTCGGCCACCTCCGCAAGGAATGAGCGGACGCTCAGAGCGTCGTAGGGCGCTGGTCGCATGCCGCCACAATACGGTCGGATGAAGTCCCGGACGAACGTCGTATCCTCCGCCCATGAGTTCGGTAGGTCTCGTTCTCGGTGGTGGTGGAATCACCGGCGCCTCGTATCACTTCGGAACACTGTTCGCGCTCCAGATGGCGACCGGTTGGAACGCAACAAAGGCCGACGTGGTGATCGGCACGTCCTCAGGTTCGTTCATCGCGGCTCTGGTGCGCGGCGGCGCTCTCAATCTCGACACGATGGTCGGGGAATCCCGCCACGATGATGAGGTCGTGGAGTGGCTTTCGGGCAACGTCTACCAGCGAATCCGGCCCCGCGGATTGATGCGATGGGTACGGCAAGGCATCGTCCCGAGCATCACCCGCCCCGGCCTCGGTGTGGTCCTCGGCAGCCCCGGGATCTACTCAACCGACGCCCTTGTTGGCTGGGTCGAGAACAGTCTCGGAGATCTTGCCGATGGCTGGCCAGATCTTCCGACCGTTATCGTCGCCTACGACCTGGACAGTCGAACTCGCGTCCCATTCGGTACCGAAGCGGCTCCGGTGGTGTCCCTCAAGCAGGCTGTGGCGGCCTCGAGCGCCGTTCCGTTCGTTTACGAACCGGTCGCTATCGACGGCCGCACCTACGCCGATGGTGGAGTGACATCCGGAACCAGCGTCGATCTCCTGCTCGCCAATCCCGAGCCTCTCGACCTCGTCATCGTCGTGGCACCGATGGCGGCGAACCGCTCCCGTCACGGTGGCAGGTTCTACGAAGACCTCCTGGACCGCGCCGGCAGGTCCGCGCTTGCCTCCGAGATCGACCTTCTCAAGAACGAATGGCCCGATACCGATGTGCTGGTGCTTCGACCGGACGAACGCGTACTCGAGATCTCGCGACCAAACCCCATGTCGGTCGAAGCGGCGGTCCCATCGTTTCTCGCGACACTTCGATCCATGCGTGACGAACTGGCTCATCCATCAACCTGGGCGATCCTCGAACGCCACATCGTGGATCGTATCCAAGCATAGCGATTCAGCGGTTTGCGGAGCTACGATCCCGGCCATGCCCGATTCCGAAGCAGAAATCCCCGCCGCCCCGGTCGAGTCGAAATTCAACGCGAGGCTCGAGTCGATCGCCTCGATCGTCCTCGCCGTCGCTGTTGTGCTCACCGCGTGGGCGGCATTTGAAGCTGCCAAATGGGGCGGGGAACAGTCCATCCAGTTCTCTATCGCCGGAGCCACGCGAACCGAGTCGACACGGGCCGACACTCGAGGCGGGCAACTCGCCCAGATCGATGTCGCCATGTACACCGATTTCGCCGGTGCCTACTTCGAGGACTTGGCAAGCGGCAAGATCGAACCGTATGACGGAGCCGCATTCGTTCCGACCACCGGCACATTCTCCGGCTTTCTCTACAACCGATTCAGGGACGAATTTCGGCCCGCTATGGACGCCTGGCTCGCAACCGATCCAGGAAACAACCCCGACGCCCCGGCGACCCCGTTCGTGATGCCCGAGTACACCGTTGCCGAATTCGAGGCGGCGGACGCGCTCGCCGTCACCGCGGACCAGGCAGCCGTCGACGCCAGAGCCGCGAACCAGAACGGCGACAACTACGTGCTCACCGCCGTGCTGTTCGCCGCCGTGCTGTTCTTCTCGGGTGTCGCCTCGAAACTCGAGAACCGCTGGAACCGCCTCACCGTCAATCTGATCGGGATCATCGGCGTAGTGATCGGTGCGGCCATCCTGATCAGTCTGCCCATACTGATCTGAGCGTTCGAAGACTCGAGACCTGAGACACGAGACTTGAGACCTGAAACCTGAGGCCTGAGACCCACCGAACGTTCTGTCTCGTATCTCGTATCTCGTATCTCGTATCTCGTATCTCGTATCTCGTATCTCGTATCTCGT
>CBFDAN010000111.1:0-6208 GCA_965602815.1 uncultured bacterium | reverse complement strand
CCACTCCCACCGAGGTGCCGGATCGCGTACGGGACCGACCGGTTCTCAAATTCTCGTGGTTGGGTGTCGCACCTTTCCTGGCTTGTGACCGGATTCCGCTTCTCCCGGTCCCTTCGTTTCCGCACTGTGAGGGTACGGGCCTTCTCAGGCCGGCCCTAGGGTCGAATGGCCCGGTTCTCAAATACCTCGTGGCGTACCTTGACCCACGGGTATTCGTTACCCTTGCGGCCATGCGCCCGTCCTGGATCGAAGTTGACCTCGATGCAATCGAGGCAAATGTCCGTGCCATCCGCGCCGCCATCTACCCGGCAGGTGTGTGTGCCGTTGTCAAAGCCGACGGCTATGGCCATGGAGATGTTGCCGCCGCCCGTGCGGCGATGGCCGGCGGGGCGACCTGGCTCGCCGTCGCGCTCGTCGCCGAAGGAATCAGGCTACGCGAGGGTGGTGTCGACCTACCCATCCTCGTGCTGTCCGAGCCGCTCGAGGAAGAACTCGAAGCTGTGGTGCAGTGGTCGCTGACACCGATCGTCTATCGGAGCGAATTCATCGAGGCGGTCGCAGAGGCTGCCGAACGTGAAGACTCGACTCCATATCCGGTGCATCTCAAGGTAGACACCGGAATGCACCGCGTGGGTGCGGACCCGGCGACGGCGATCGATCTCGCCCGCCGAATCCACGCCGACGAACGGCTTGTGCTCGAAGGAGTCGCGACGCACCTGCCGGTTGCAGAAGAGGACGCCGAATTCACGGCACGCCAGGTCGCGGATATCGCTGAGTTCCGGGATCTACTTGCCGCCGAGGGGATCGATGTCGACTACGTCCACGCCGCGAACACAGCCGGCGCCCTCGATCATCCCGACGCCCGTTTTGATTTTGCGCGCGTCGGACTCGGGATCTACGGCCTGCGGCCCACGCCCGAAACCGGGCGGGGCGTTGAACTCGTGCCGGCGATGCGGGTCGTCTCCGCGGTTACGTTCGTCCAGCGGCTCCCGGCCGGAGCGCGCCCATCGTACGGGCGGGTTCGCCCCCTGCCCAGCCCGTCCACCGTGGCGACCGTTCCGCTCGGCTACGCCGACGGAATTCCCAGGCGTCTCTCCGCTCTCGGCGGCGAAGTCCTGATACGAGGGAGGCGCTACCCGTTCGCCGGTACCGTGACGATGGATCAGGTTGTTGTCGACGTCGGGGACGATCCGGTCGACGTGGGTGACGAAGTGGTGTTTGTCGGTCGGCAGGGAACCGAGGAGGTGACCGCAACCGAGTGGGCAGATCTGCTCTCGACGATCAACTACGAAGTGGTGTGTCAATTCGGACCGCGTCTTCCGCGCCGGTACATCAAGGGAGGCTCCTGATGGACGATCAGACGATCACAGCGGTCCCGGGCGTCTCGGTTGGCCATCACACCGATCAGGATGCCGCGACCGGAGTTACCGTCCTGACGTTTCCTGAGCCGAACGTCGCCGTCGTGGATGTTCGTGGCGGAGCGCCCGGCACCCGCGAGACGGATGCCCTCGGCGTCGCGATCAAACCAGTGACCGTCAACGCTCTGATGTTCGCGGGAGGATCAGCGTTTGGGCTCGCCGCCGCAACCGGGGTGTCCGACGAGGTCGAACGAGAGGGCCGTGGCGCCCCGACCCCGGCCGGGCCCGTCCCGATCGTTCCGGCTGCAATCGTCTTCGATCTCATGACGGGCAATCCGCCTGGGAGGCCTGGTCCGGACGACGGGGCGGCTGCGTATCGTGCTCGGTCGACCGGTCCGATTGCGCTGGGGCGAGTCGGCGCCGGCGCCGGCACCACCGTTGCCGCATGGCGCGGATTCGAGGCCATTCAATTTGCCGGGATCGGGTCGTCTGCCGTGAAGGTTGGTGACGCGACGGTTGGCGCCCTGGTGGTGCTCAACGCGGCAGGCGACATCTTCAGTCTCGAGGGAACATCTTTGACCGGCGGTGAACACGCGTCCATCGCTCCGCCTGTCGGGCCCGCTCCGGGGGACAACACCACGCTCGTGTGCGTCGCCACCGACGCCGGCATCGAGGACCGCAACGAGCTGCGCCGGATCGCGATCCGCTCACACGACGCGATCGGGGCATGTATTCGTCCGACCCACACCCGATACGACGGCGACTCGGCGTTCGTGGTTTCGTTTGGCTCGGAAGCGGCCGACCTCGACGCGGTTCAGCAGGCCGCCTTTGTTGTGGTTGGACGTGCGATCGAGTCGGCCGTACTCGAGGCGCGGAGCACACCATGAGCGGCGAAGCGGTGACCCGATTGGGTGAGCTAGAAACCGTCGCTCTCGCCTGTACGGCGTGCCGCCTCGCCGAGGGGCGGCTTCATGTGGTGTTTGGTGACGGCAATCCGAGCGCCGATGCCGTGTTCGTTGGGGAGGCGCCGGGTCAACGCGAGGACGAGCAGGGTTTGCCGTTTGTTGGACCCTCCGGGAAGCTGCTCGAGCGGCTGCTCGGTGAGATCGGCCTCCGGCGGGAGGATGTGTACATCGCCAACGTCGTGAAGTGCCGTCCGCCGCAGAATCGCGACCCGAGGTCAGACGAAATCGAGGCCTGCAAGGGGTATCTGCGAGAACAACTCGGCCTTATCGATCCGAAGGTCGTTGTCACCCTCGGGAACTTCTCGTCGAAGCTGCTCCTCAGCACCGAGACGGGGATCACCCGCCTCCGCGGCACCGCCTACGAGTGGTGGGGCCGCTATCTCGTTCCGACGTTCCACCCGGCGGCCGCCCTGCGGGGCTCCGCTCAGGCGCTGGAAGACATGCAGTTCGACTTCGGCCTCGTCGCCGCCGCCATCGCCGGTAATCTCGCAGGGAACACCGACAACGCCGAGATCGAGCCGACAGCCGAACCGGACGACGACCCGGAGCAACTCGGACTCTTCGGACCATGAATCTCTCATGATCACAACACGAACCGAATCTCCCGCAGAGACACTGGCGCTCGGCCGCCGTCTCTCCTCGATCCTCAAGCCGGGCGACGTCGTGCTGCTGGGCGGGCGTCTCGGGACGGGGAAGACGCTTCTCACCGCGGGCGTAGCTGAGGGTCTCGGAGTCCCCGATCCCATAGCCAGCCCGACGTTCGTCATTGCCCGCGTCTACCTCAACGGGTTCCTCCCTCTCGTGCACGCCGACGTCTATCGCCTCGGCTCGATCCTCGAGTTCGAGGATCTGGATCTCGAGGAGACGGCCGCGAGCGGTGTTCTGGTGATCGAATGGGGCGAAGCGATTGAAGACGCCGTGTCTCCGGACCGCCTGGTCATCGAGATCGAGATCGACGGTGAAACCGGACGGCAGTTTCGCTTCCTGCCGCACGGATCGTGGCTGAATCGGCCTCTCGAGGGGGTTGTGTGAAGATCCTCGCAATCGAGACCGCAACCCCTGCGTCGTCGGTCGCCCTTGGTGATGGAGGGTCGCTCGCGGCGATGAGCGTTCGGGTCGACCGGCGAGGGCACGTCGGCTTTCTGATGCCTGCGATCCGTTTCTGTTTCGAGCAGACCGGATGGGAGCGCGGTGACGTCGAAGCAGTGGCCGTTGACGTTGGTCCGGGCCCATTCACAGGGATTCGGGCCGGTATTGCCACTGCCCAAGCGTTCGCGGCGGGTGTCGGTGCACCGCTCATCGCGGTGTCGTCGCTCACCGTGCAGGCCTTGCGAGCCGCGACCGGGCGCCGCAGGATCTGGTCGGTTGTCGACATGCGCCGACAGCAGGTCGCGGTGGCCCCCTATCGCCCGCTGCCGGGTGGGGTTGCTCCCGATGGCATGCCGGAAGTGCTCGGTTTCGAAGAGTTTCGGGCCGTTCTTGACACCGAGGAATCGGACACCCTGGTTGTCGGTGATTGGCAGGCCCTTCCGGATACAACGTGGGGCGGACTCCACCGGGTCCGTCGCGGGCGGCCTCGATATCCCTCGGCCGATGTGATGCTCGAGATTGCCGCCATCCGTGTCGCTCATGGAGATTTCGTTGCTGCAGAAGACGTGCGACCCGCCTATATGCGGGAACCCGACGTGCAGATCAACTGGAAGATGTTCCGATCCGAGGGGTTGTGGCCATGATGATTCGTGCCATGTCGCGCAGCGACGTCCCCACAGTTGCGACACTCGAACGTGACATCTATCCGGACCCGTGGTCCGCGAGAGTGTTCTTCGACGAACTCGGCCACGCCAATCGTTCCTATGTGGTCGTAACCGAGGAGGGCGAGATTATCGGATACGGCGGCTTCATGCTGGTCGAGTCGGACGCTCACATCACAACCCTCGGGGTCGCCCCCGGGCACCGGCGGCGCAAACTCGGAACCCGGATCCTCCTCGCGCTCGTCGAGCGCGCCGTCGGCCGCGGTGCGCGGCATCTCACGCTCGAGGTACGCGCCACAAACACCGATGCGCAGTTGCTCTACGAGCGGTTCGGTTTCTCCCCGGTCGGCAAACGGAAGGGTTACTACCGGGGGGAGGATGCGATCGTCATGTGGGCGCTCGACGTCGACGCAGAGGAGTACAGCGTCCGCCTCGATGAGATCCGCACGTATGTGAAAGCGGGGTCGGCATGACCGAGCCACTCGTCCTCGGGATCGAGACCAGTTGCGACGAGACCGGTGTTGCGGTCTTGGAGGGCTTCAACGTACGTTCGTTCGTGCTGGCGTCCCAAACCGAGGAGCATGCAAGATTTGGTGGTGTAGTCCCGGAAGTGGCGGCCCGGGCGCACGTCGAAGCGATTCGGCCGCTTGTTCACCAGGCGCTCGCCGCGGCCGGGGTCCATTCGGATCAACTCGACGCCATCGCAGCGACTCGAGGTCCGGGCCTCATCGGAGCGCTGATGGTGGGATTCGCCTTTGGCAAGTCGCTTGCGTGGACCCTCGAGAAGCCGTTCTACGGGATCGATCACATGGAGGGCCACCTCTACGCCCCCCGTCTCGAGTTCTCGGCCTACAAGCCGCCCGCGGTTGTCCTCCTGGCTTCGGGTGGACATAGCCAGATCGTTCACGTCCGCGACTGGGGCGATTACAGGACGCTCGGTACGACGATCGACGACGCCGCGGGGGAGGCGTTCGACAAACTCGCGAGGTTCGTCGGCCTGGGATACCCCGGAGGGCCCGCCATCGACGCAGAGTCCGAAGACGGCGATCCGGACGCGATCGCGTTCCCGAGGGCGCTCCGGGATCGCCCGTTCGAGTTCTCGTTCTCAGGCCTCAAGACTTCTGTCGTTACCTACCTCGAGAAGGCGCGAGACAATGACTCGTTGCCACCGCGCGCCGACGTCGCAGCGTCCATCCAGGAGGCCATCGTGGACGTCCTCGTGGAGAAGACGTTCAACGCGGTGGAGGAGACTGGAGTCACTGCCGTCGGAGGCGGGGGTGGCGTTCTCGCCAATCGGCGGCTTCGCGCCAAATTGCGCGGAGAAGCCGCCAAACGAGGCGTCGAGTTGTTCATCCCATCGATCCCGATGTGCACCGACAACGGAGCCATGATTGCTGCAGTCGCGGTTGATCGCCTCCGCAACGGCACCCCTCCCGATGGTCTCGGCGAGGATGTCGATTCGAGCATGCGGCTGGGTTCATGAACAGGGGCATCCGCCTGGGACGAATCGGCGGTGCAGAGATCGTGGCCGATGTGTCGGTGCTGGTTGTGGCGGTAGCGGTTGCGATAGTCCTCTTCGCCGATTTCGGCGCCGCCTATCCCGACACCGATCCGGCAATTCGCACCATCATCGCTTCGTTGGCCGGAGCAGCATTCGTTGGGTCCGTCCTCGCGCACGAAGCGAGTCATGCGATCGTCGCTCAACGACGCGGCATGCAGGTGCGTCGCATCCAACTGCTCGCATTCGGTGGGTACACGATGATCGAAGGGAGGTCGGAGCGACCGACCGACGAACTCGCCGTGTCCGCTTCAGGTCCGGTCGTCTCCCTGCTGCTCGCCGCTCTTCTCTGGTTGGTTGCCGTTGCAGCATCCGGTGCCCCGGAAGTCCAGGAAGCGATCCGGTTCGTCGCTTTTGCCAACTTCTTCATTGCGGTGTTCAACCTCATTCCCGGCTTCCCGCTCGACGGCGGTCGCGTGCTGCGCTCCGCCGTGTGGCACTTCAACGGAGATCGGATTCGCGCGACCGCCATGGCCGTTCAGGCCGGCCGTGTCTTCGGCTGGTTCGTTGTCGGCGTTGCAGCCGTTCTGGCGCTGGTGACATTGAGTCCCTGGGCATTGCTCGGCGTATTCCTCG
>CBFDAN010000110.1:0-6216 GCA_965602815.1 uncultured bacterium | reverse complement strand
CCAAAGTGGTTCATCGAACAACGGGCACCCGCTCGCGGGCACAGAACCTCGGACGATCTTGGTGGAGCCGACCCCTGAGAGCGGCGCAGCCTTTGCGGTCATCAGGATCCCGACGATCGAACGCCTCGACGAAGGGTGGGTCGTTGTAGAGGGCGTCGGAGTGCGTGACCTCAAGAACGGTGCGGGACACATGCCACATACGCCGCTCCCCGGATCTCCCGGCAATGCTGTGATCTCCGGCCATCGCACTACCTATGGTGCGCCGTTCCACGAGGTGGATGCCCTTGATTGGGGTGACCTCATCGAGGTCGAGACGGCGCTCGGTACCCACACCTACGCAGTTCGGGAGCTGAAGATCGTTCGGCCCACGGAGCTGTGGGTGACCGAGCCGCGCGAGGGCGCGTGGCTGACCCTCACGACCTGCCACCCGAAGTTCTCATCTCGCCGACGGCTCATCGTCTTCGCCGAAATGGTTGACGGTCCCAACTACGAATCGATCTACGCATGAAGCAGTGGTTTCTCGACCTCCCCGGACCGATGGCCGTCAAGATCGTGATCGCTGTCCTGGTGGTGCTTGTGGCTCTCGTGGCACTCTTCTTCGTGTACGACTGGATCGGCAGCAATCTGCTGGACAGCGGGGGAACCATCGGATGAGGGTGCTCGTCCTGGACAACTACGACTCATTCACCTACAACCTCGTCCAGTACTTCGGCGATCTTGGAGCCGAGCCGATCGTGATCAGGAACGACGAGTTGTCGCCGACTGAGGGCGCACGATTGCAGCCGGATCGGCTTGTCATCTCTCCGGGTCCGGGAACACCTGCCGACACCGGCTACTGCGTTGAGTACATCCGGACGATCGGAAGCGAGATCCCTACTCTCGGCGTCTGCCTCGGGCACCAGACGATCGTGGCCGCGTTCGGCGGAGAGGTCGGACGAGCCCCCGAGCCGCGACACGGGAAGGTCTCCGTGATCGCACACGACGGCAAAGGGGTGTTCGCCGGGCTGCCTGTTCCGTTCGAGGCGACCCGATATCACTCACTAGCAGCGACGTCGATCCCGGACGTCCTCGAAGTCACGGCGACGTCGGAAGACGGCGTGGTGCAGGCCGTTCGCCACCGAGACCTGCCGATCGACGGGGTGCAATTCCATCCCGAGTCGATCATGACGGTGGTGGGGAGAGATCTGCTTGCGAATTTCCTGGAGTCGCCGGTTCGGGTCGGTAGTTGAAACGGAGGACCCGAGCCTCGGGTCACCTTCTTGGGGGCGCCCGGCGCAGAGCGCCCGGCGTCGTTTCCAGATCCGGCTAGTTGGCGATTCGGTAGGCGCCGCCCGCGGATCGTCGAATCAGACCTTCTGCCGCGAGATCGGCAACGGCGGATTCAACTTCGTCGACCGAGAACCCGGTCTGCTGGTTGATCTCTTCGATGGTCGTCGTATGCCGGACGAGGGTACGGATGATGGCGCCACGCAACTGGCGGGCCGATCCCTCGAACCGCCCTTGAGCGATCGGCGGGGTGTACGCCGCCGGGCCCGAACACCAATCCTTGACCGGGCAGATCGTGCAGCGGGGGCCCTTCGGTACACACAGCGTCGCACCGAGATCCATCATTGCCTGGTTCCAGGTACTCGCCGGCTCGCCGAGGACAGCCTCCGCCGCCACGACGAGCGCTGCTCCGTGGAGAGACTCGCCGTGCCACCGGCTCAAGACCCGTCGGAGGTTTGTGTCGATGGCCGGCACGTGCTCGCCGAACGCGAAGGACGCCACGGCCGCTGCGGTGTACGGACCAACGCCGGGCAGATTCGAGAGAGTGTCTGGTGTGGTCGGCCAGCCATCGCTTTGGATGATCCGAGCCGCCTCCCGAAGTCGAAGGGCGCGCGCGTTGTATCCGAGTCCCGTCCACGCATCGAGCACATCTTGCAGGACGGCCGACGCGAGCGCTTCGACGGTCGGGAAGCGAGCGACGAAGCGATTGTAGAAGGGAACGACGCGCGAAGCCTGGGTCTGCTGGAGCATCACCTCTGCGACGAGGACCAGGTACGGGTCGCTCTGGTCGCGCCACGGCAGGGAGCGTTGCTGATCGGCGTACCAGGCGAGGAGCGCGGCATTGCGCGCTTCCTCCAGCGGGGCAACCGTCATGGTGCAGCGGTCGTGGTTGTGGTCGACGTCGTGGTTGTTGTAGAAGACGTCGAGGTCGTCTCCTGCGCCTTGCCGAGGAACAACCCGACGGACGAACCATCATCGACGACGGTTCCCATCGCCGGGTCCTGGTCCACCACCTTTCCGACAAGGTTTGGATCGCCGACCTCGATGTCACCAAGGAACACGGCGATCAGGCCCGCTTCGGATGCCCGTGCCTCCGCTTGAGCCTGGTCGAGTCCGCTGAAATCGGGAACCGTCACCTGTCGAAGGACGCCGATCTTGACGAGGACCTCGGTCCCGACCTCGGCGGTTGATCCGGAACTCGGGCTCTGCTCAGCGACGAGGCCCGCGAGGCCGCTCACTGCAGTCACCTCGACGTCTCCATCATTGACGAGCACCAGACCCGACTCTGTTGCCAACGCGGTGGCGTCGCGGATTGACCTGCCGACGAGGTTGGGGACCGTCGTCGGTTCTGGGCCGTCCGAAACCCAGACCGTGATGGTGTCATCGCGACCGACGGTTCTTCCGGCCTCCGGATCGGTTCTGATCGTGAATCCGGCGGCAATATCGGGTGAGAACTCCGAACCGGTGACAACGTTCGTGAACCCTGCTTGCGCGAGTTCGAGTTGCGCGCCCTCTGCGGACATGCCGGACACGTCGGGGACCTCTATCGAGAAGGGGCCTTTCGAAATGACAAGATCAACGAGCGATCCGGCCGCTGCCGGGGTTCCGCCAGATGGACTCTGGGAGATGACGGTCTGCTCGGGAATGTCCTCGGTGAGTGTGTACTCGGTTCGTCCCACCTGGAAGCCCTGGGCCTCGATGAGAGCGCGAGCGACCTCTTCGGTTTCCCCCTCGACCTGAGGCACCGTGAATTGCTCCGAGCCCGCTGATTCGAAGACGGAGACGAACGAACCCCTCTCGACTGCGGAACCGGCAGGCGGGTCGGTCCGGATGACCACGCCTCGTGGAACGGTATCGCTGTTCTCCAAGCGACTCGTCACCTTGAGATCGAGGTCCTGCAAGGTCTGGAACGCCGTCTCTGCCGGGACAAGCGTTAGGTCGGGAACGACCACGAGATCTGCATCTCCGCTGCCTCCGGTGAAGAGCCGGAACAGAATGAAGACTGCAACGGCGAGGATAGCGAGAAGCGCTATGACGGCGGCGACGTAAGCGCCCTGGCCGGTCGTTTGATCCTCGGTTTGGTAGGCAACGACGCGTGCGGTTTCGTCCGGTGGCACGGTAGCCGGAGGTGGCACGAGGGCCGTTGCCGCCGCGGCGGCCGCTGCGCCGGCGACGACGGGCTGACGGCCGGAGAGGAACAGCAGGAGGTCGGACCGCATGTCTTCCGCCGTCGCGTACCGATCGTCCGGGTTCTTCGCCATTGCGGTCTCGTCGATGAGGGAGAGTTCGGCCGGAACGTCGGTGTTGATCTGATTGGCGGGCGGCGCGTATTCCGACACGTGCTGATAGGCAACGGCTACCGGACTCTCGCCGGTGAAGGGGGCTTGGGCCGTGAGCATCTCATAGAGCACAACACCAAGCGAATAGACGTCCGAGCGCCCGTCGGCGGGCAGACCCTGGGCCTGCTCGGGGCTGAAGTATGTCGCCGTGCCAATCACCGCACCGGTGCGTGTCAACTCCTCGGAGTCATCGAGGGCGCGGGCAATGCCAAAGTCGGTGACTTTCACGGCGCCATCATTTGTGATCATGATGTTCCCGGGCTTTATGTCCCGGTGGATCACGCCGGCCTGGTGGGCGACCGTGAGGGCGGCAGCCGTCTCAGCGGCGATTTCGGCCGCTCGTCGCGGTAGGAGCGAACCTTCCGTCTTGAGGATCTCGCGGAGCGTTCGACCCTCGATCAACTCCATGACCATGTAGTAGGTAGATGCGTCCTGGCCCCAGTCGTAGATCGCCACGATGTTGGGATGACTCAGGTTGGCGGCTGCCTGGGCCTCCCGCTTGAACCGCGTGACGAAGGCCTGATCTGACGCAAAGTTGGCATGCAGGATCTTGACCGCGACCCGTCGGTTGAGGAGGGTGTCCTCGGCTTCGTACACGTCGGCCATCCCGCCCCGCGCAAGGTGAGCGATGATGCGATACCGATCTGAAAGAACGCGATCTTGCATGTCGATCAACGATGGTAACGACGGGGTGGGATATGGCGTGTCGCGATCGTGGACGGGCGAGCTTCGCGAGCAATCGCCAGTAGTGGGGAACCCTCGGTAGCAAGTAGCAAGTAGCAAGTAGCAAGAAGGGCACGGGCGACGGAGCGCACCGCATGTCTTGGTTCTCGGTACTTGCTACTTGTGTCTTGCTACTTGCTACTCACTTGAGATACACCTCGAACAGGTTCGCGGCTATCGGGGCGGCGATTGAGCCGCCGGAGGCTGTCTCGCCGGCAGGGCCGCCGTCTTCGAGCACGACGGCGATTGCTATCTGTCGTTGGCCGGGCTCCGGGTCAACCGGGGCGAAGCCGACGAACCAGACATCGGGCGCGGCGCCGGTCACCTGGGCCGTGCCCGTCTTTCCCGCGACTCGTATCCCAGGAACGGCGCCATTGCGTCCGGTGCCAGAGATGACCGCCTGCTCCATGAGATCCGTCAGGACGGCGGCGCTCGCCGGGCTGATCGCGCGGCGCCACAACTCGGGCTGGTTGGCGGACTCGATCTTGCCGTCATGTGTGAAGACGTCGCCGACGACGAACGGGACCATGATGTTTCCTTCGTTCGCAACAGCGGAAGCAACGAGAGCCATTTGGATGGGGGTTGCGCGCACGTCGCGCTGTCCGAGCGAATTCTGTGCGGTAGCCGGTGGATCGTCGGCGAAGTCGAGAGGATCGGGGAACACCGACGCGAGAACCGGGAGATCGTATGGAATCTCCTGGTTGAAACCAAAGGCCTCCGCCGTTGTGGCCAGCGCTTCGCCTCCGACCTCCATCCCAAGCGAGCCAAACGTCGTGTTGCACGATCGAACGAACGCCTGGGCGAGCGTGACGGTGTCGCCGTCGAGGCACACATCGTCGTCGTAGTTGTGGATAGTGGCGGTGGTACCAGGGAGTTCGAGTTCCACCGGATCGGGAAACTCGGTGGCGGGGCCTGCGACCCCGGCCTCGAGCGCTGCCGCAGCCGTGATGATCTTGAAGCTCGAACCGGGTGGATAGGTCGTTGCGATCGTCCGATGGAGGAGCGGCTGAGATGGGTCATCGTCGAGGGCCCTCCCCGCCGGTCCGGCGTCGGGCCCGATCAGGGAGTTTGGATCGAACCCCGGTGTTGACACCGACGCCAGCACTTCACCGGTCGCAGGATCAACCGCGATGATCGATCCGCGTTGCCCGTCCAACGCAACAACCGCCGCCCTTTGGAGTTCGTCGTCGATCGTGAGCCGCAAACCCCGGGGGCGCGGATCACCACCGAGTAGCGCATTGAGTATGCCGGACAGCGTCGAGTCCCGGTGCGAGACGAGGTCACCTTCGTAGACGCGCTCGAGGCCTCGGGAACCGAAGAACACCGATACGTACCCGACGGTGTGCGCGTAGTGATCCGTCGTTGGGTAGACCCGCGCGAACGTCTGTGGATCTCTCGGGTTCGGGTCGGAGCGTGCGGTCTCGACGGCATCGGCGGAAATGATGGCCCCTCGTTCTCTGCCAACGCGCCACGCCACGAGCCGGGGGTTGCGGGGGTCGTCTCGGTACCCGGGACCCGCCACGGCCTGAATCCAGGCCGTGGCAAGTACGAGCGCGGCGAAGCCGATCAGGATCGCCCACGCCGTCTTGCGAAGGGGGGCGTTCATGTGCGTTCCTCATGGGAGATTCGGCCCAGGAGCGCAATGATGAGAGCGGACGCAAGTAGTGACGAACCCCCATACGACATGAAGGGGAGCGTGATTCCGGTGATCGGGAAGAGACGAACGATGCCGGCGATGATCAGGAATGTCTGCAGGCCGAGCAGGATGGTCAGCCCTGCTGCAAGGTACTTGCGGAAGCGGTCCCTTGATCGAAGGGCGATGCCGAATCCGATGGTGACAAGGAACGCATAACCAACGATGACGGCGATCGATCCCGCCAGACCGAGT
>CBFDAN010000109.1:0-6225 GCA_965602815.1 uncultured bacterium | reverse complement strand
TCACAGCCATCAGGACTCCTGTAGGGGTCTCGCCGTCAATACCCCGATCATGGCCACCACCGTCGCAACAGCAACCATGAGCAACACCCAGGAAACAATAGCGTGACCGTACCGTAAGCCGTCGTAGGCCTGGGTCGCTCCGAGAAGCAGCGGGACCGACAGCGGGGCCACCAGGAGGGGCACCAGCGCCGTGCCCGCGCTGGTGCTGTTGACGATTGAGGCAGTCAGGGTTCCGAGCAGAGCAAGACCGATCGCAGCGATGATCATGGTCAGAAGCAGCCATCCGGGTCCGAGCACGTCGATGTTGTAGAGGCCGACCGCGACAACTCCGACCACCACCTCGAATGCCAGCAGAAGAATGGTCGAGGAGATGGTTCGGCCGATGAATCCAGCCGCCGGATCGAGACCGAGGAGCGACGACGCATCCTGCTGCGGAATCGTTTCCTTCGATGCCTTCCCGACGGCAACGAGCACTCCGAACAGCATCACGATCACCCAGTACATGCCAACGCCGATTTCGCGGAGGAGTTCGGCATCGGTCCCTACTGCGAGCGGCACGAGGAGCAGAGCGAGCGCTCCGAACGGGATCGTGATCCACAGAACGTCGCCGCTCCGACGCTCCCTCAGGAGATCGCGGTCGACCACCGCACGGACTTGATGCCAGAACCCGGTGGTCATGTGAGCGTCCCTCCGGCGAGCTCGACACTCCGGTGGGCGATCGCGTTGATGCGATCCCGGTCGTGGGAGACGACGATCACCGCTCCCCCCTCTGCCGCTTTTCGCTCGATCAGCCCTTCAACGAGGTCGACCGCGTTGCGGTCTAGAGCGGAATGCGGCTCGTCGAGCAGGAGCAGCGATCGATCGATCATCAGCTCCCTGGCGAACTCAGTGCGACGCTGCATCCCGTGCGATGATGCACCTGCGAGCCGATCCGCGGCGCCGGCAAGACCCACGGCTCCAAGCGCTTCCGGGACGCGATCGATTGGCACACCGGCAACACGACTCGCATATTGAAGATTCTCGGCCAGGGTCAGTTCCGGGAAGAGTCCGGGAACGTGACCGACCATGCCGATCCGACGACGTACGTCGTACCGATCCGACGAGGCAAGGTCGGCCCCAAGCACGGTTCCCACTCCCTGCGCCGGCCGTATCAACGTTGCGATCAGCCGGAGTGCTGTGGTCTTGCCTGCACCGTTCGCTCCGAACAGTCCGACGACTTCGCCCGATCCGACTTCGAGATTCACGTCGCGAAGTATCTGCGTCGACCCGATCCGGACCCCGACCCCGTTCAGCACTACAAGCGGCACACCGGCCACGTCCCCAGATAGCGGATCGGTCCCCTGGTCGGGAGCCGAGGTCGAACGCGGATCGCTCACCATCGCTTCCCCTCGAACCCGCCGAGAGCCCAACCGCCACTCATCGCGCTCTCAGGGTGCCGCTGCACCACCGTATGGCTCACCACTTCTCCTCGCATCCGGCCCGTCGCACACCGAGACTGCAATTGGAGGACTCTAACGCTCGCGAGGTCAACCAGAACCTCGCCCTGCGGTCATTTGACCGATCGTCCGGCTCCGCTCGCCGTCGCCCGGTTCGCTCACGACTGCCGTCTGAGCCACCGATCCACGAATCGTGTTCGATCGTCTGCGAAGTCTGTGACTCCGTCGGCGTGACACTGGGCACAGGTCGTCTGTGCGTGGCACGAGAAACACGTTGCATCTCCAAATCTCACAACATTGGGATGCGCGAGGAGCCAGGGCTGTTCTGGATCACCTTCGGGATGATGACACGTGTCGCATTCGTTGTTCACCTCGTCAGCCTCGTCGGACACGTGACACACAACGCAGCTGTCGCCATCGTCTTCGAAGGCGGCAATTGCATGATCGCCTTCGTACCAGCCTTCAGGATGCGGCAACTCCACGCCATGACACGCGGTGCAGAAGTCCGGCTGGACATGACAGGTGGAGCACGACTCGTCGCCTTCGCTGCTGACAACGTCGGCATGGGCGGTTGCCCAGGGGTCGCTTTGAACACCATCGGGATGGTGGCACGTATCGCAATCGCTGCGTGCTTCCCCGATCTCTGCGGACCCATGGCACGCGACGCACCCGTCCTCTCCCGCTTCCACAAACGCCCCGGCGTGCTCGGTCTCGTACCAGCCCTCGGGATGGGGCATCTCCAGACCGTGGCAGGTATCGCAGAACTGCTCCTCCTCGTGGCACGACGTACACGTGGGATCCGCACCAGGGAGGCCGACACCGTGCCCACGGGCCCAATCGGATTCCACGTGGCTCGGTGGCCTGGGAACCACGGACAGGGGGTGGCACGACGAGCACGGCAGTGGGGCGACCGCGTCGACGCCGTGGCAGTCGAAGCAAGTTTCCATCGCCGGTTTGATGGTCTTCTCGTCGACGTGGGTCTCGACCGGATGGCACGAACCGCAGCCGACCGAGTCGGACGCTGCGTCGTGGTCGGAGTGATCAAAGATCACAGTCGCAGGACGGTCACTCGGCCGGACTTCGTCGAGGTCGAAGTGACACTCCGAACAGCCGACAAACTCGGTATTGCTGACCACGGTGGTGGTCGGTGCAGGCAACTCGTCGGATGACGCAGTCCCTCCGGAGGTACAACCCGCGGCAAGTATCGCCACAAGCGATATTCCCGCTGCGTACAGGCCGCGACTGACCCTCCGGCGCCGGGTCATGCGGCCACACTCAGATCAGACGGGGCGGACGCACTTCGCGTCTCAGCCACCTTCAGCCTGTGTTTCATCGCTGTCGTCCAATCTCCGCTCGGCGCGCTCTCGCCCACACCTCGTCGCGACAACACGGTATTCGGGCAGATCACGCGGACATAGGGCCGAACGGCCAGAACCCCCCGGACTCTCTGTGTGCTTGATGGATGGCGGATGGACTGTCGATCGTACGATCGCCGCGTTCCGACCCGGCAGTGAGCAGACCCCCGGCGAACAACTCCAACCGAACCGGCACATCCTTGTGTTCGGGGAACCGGGATCGAGCGTCGGGATCTCCTCGTCCGGACCTCCTAGTAGCCCTCTTCCGGGGTATGGCATCCGGTGCAGTTGATCTCGCGCCACTGCTCGCCGATGTCAACCGGGTGTACGAACTCGAGGCCGGTGAGGTTCTGATCCAGGTCGCTGAGATTCTCTGATGGTCCCTGCGCCACGATTGTGTGGCACGAATCGCAGTCCTTGGTGATGGTGTTCCCTGATTCGTCGACCTTGTCGGACCCGTGGCACCTGAAGCAGCCTTCGTTGACGAAGTGACTCAGGTTGTTGAGATGCGCCCGGTAGTCGGTCTCCATCTCAGGGAAGAAGTTGTTGGCATAGATGTCGACCAGCGTGTCGGCGGCGCGCTCAATATCGTCGCCGAACTCATCGGCACGATCGGGATACGTCTCCCAGTAGAAGGCGGTGAGCGCGGACCGAATCGCCTCCTCAGCCTCGTCCTGGGTCTCGTACGGAGCGTTGAGCAATTCCAGTCCGTTTCGCCGGACGAATGGGAGGTCGCGGGAGATGCTTCCGATCACAATTGCCTCGTTGACCGCAACGGCAGGCGGCAGGAACTTGTGGCTTGGCCGGTTGTGGCAGTCCACGCAGTCGAAGACGCGAAGGTCGGCATCAGAGCCCTCAGGATCCGGGTACGGAATGTTGGGATCCGAGAACACGCTGACGGTGCCGTCGTCGCGAGTTACGCGTACCCATGGAATCACCTGGCGCTTTTCGTCAATCGCGAGATACTCGATCGTCTTCCCGGCGAGCATGTGATAGTGGATCCCGTCGCTCCCGGCATCTTGCGTCCCCTCTCCACCGCCAACGTTGACTGCCAGGCTGATCGTCCAGGGAGAGTTCGGCTCGTCAGATCGGAAGTAGTGCTGGGTGATCAGCTTCCGACCGTAGAACTGGCTCGGCCAGTGGCACTGCTCGCAGGTCTGCTGCGCAGGGCGGAGACTTTCGACCGGAGTCGCTATCGGACGGTCATAGGAGTTGGTCATGGTCTTGACGACTTGCCGGATTCCGTCGATTTTCGACCTGACCCAGAATGAGGCCCCCGACCCGATGTGGCATTCAGCGCACGGCACCTGAGCGTGCGGCGAGCTTTGGTACGTGGTGTTCTCGGGTCCCATCACCGTGTGGCAGGTCTCGCCGCAGAAGGCCACGGAGTCCGTCGTTTCGTAGCCCTTGAAACCCGCCCACCCGGTTGTGATCAGAATCACGACTCCCAGTCCGAGGAAGAGCCACAGGTTCCGCATGTACTTCGGGTTGGAAGGTTCAACACGAAGGTTGAACCGAACGTTCTCCCCCCGCTTCCTCGCATTCACCACCTGGATGCGCATCGCCAGCAAGAACAAGAGAATGCCGATGATGGCAACCGCGGGAACCGCGAAGTATGTGACGAGCGATCGATAGGCGTTCTCACCACCGGATGTCAGGTCGATGCCGACCAGCAATACGAAGATGAGCGTGCCACCGAGCACCAGAGCGCCACCGATCGCGGCAAGCGGGTGGCGGTACAGGCTCCTGGCTTCGACAGCCGGTTCGGAGGGGGCCGATTCTGGGGGGGTCGCGTCTGAGGGCGGCGTTTCAGATTCGGGCATCTCGGCCGGTGGTTCCTCGTTCGCCACTAGAACCCTCCCTGGTGATGGAAGCCTAGCAATATCGACCTTGTCGTTCTCATGACGCAGACTCGAGCAGCCGTCGCTCGAATGAACGGTTCGAAGTACGGGTGGCCGTTGGGGGCGCGACTACGGCACATAGGGCGTGTAGATCTCGACATCGGGATCCGGCGGCGGAACGGTCGTTATCGCGATCTCCTGGTAGGACAAGAACACCAGAACGAAGGCCACCCCGAGCACGACGATCGCTGCGTACACCGGGAAGAACACGCGCCGCCGCCGCTGCGTTGTCTCTGGCGGAATCGTGATCGTGTCCTCACCGGATTCGATTGCCGCCAGCTGGGCCGGATGTTCGTCGAGCATTTCCTCCTCGTTCAAGTACCCGTCGAATATCGACTTGTTGAATCGGCGCACGTGCACGAAGTAGGTGTGCCATACCAAGATCGCCAGGATCGCCAGGATCGCCTCGCCACCGTGGGCTGCCTTTGCCGCGGGGATGAACTCGCCTGGGAGGATCCTCGTGGTTGCGATCGGGTTCCACATCATGAGACCCGTAACTGCCATGATGACGGTCCCCCAGATAATCGACCAATACTCGAGCTTCTCGGAGAACGTGAACTTCCCTTCGCGTGCCGGATCACGCCGGAAGCCGAGGTTGTACGAGACCGAGTGCGCGGCAGCTCGGACGTCGTTGAGATTCGGGAGCATCTGCTTGCCGATTCGTTTCACGTAGAAGCGATATCCGGCCGTTCCGAGGTGATAGGCAGTCGCGATCAACACTGCAACAGCAAGCGTTCGGTGGATAAAGCGAGTGCTGTTGATCCCCCCCAACCCGGTGATGATCACCTTCGGGAACGCGGACTCCGACCACATCTGGATCAGTCCGGTGATCGCCAGGCCGGTGAAGGCGATGACCTGCACCCAGTGTTCGAGGCGGTCCGAACGTGTGAACCGTGGGAAGCGGCGCTGGGCGGATTCGTCGGTCATACGACACTCTCCTTTCTCCTGCGCAGGCGCCCGAACAGGTCGGTCGCCACGTAGAAGATCATGCCGCCGATCACGAGTGGAACGAGGATTCGATAGAACAGCCGTACGTAGAAGACGAGCGGCCACTCATCTGTGCTCGCCGCGTAGTGACTCATCCAGGCCTCCGGGAATGCTGCCTCGGCATCCGGGTGACACTGCTGGCAGGTCGCCAGGAGGTTCTCCTTCGCCACGGAGCTTCCAGCCTCGTCCGCTGGTTGGATATCGTGAACGCCGTGGCACGAGATGCACACCGGGGCGTTCGTGTCCTGATCAGGAGTGATCTCTTGGAACAGCGTGATCGTCCTTCCGTGGAAGTCCGCCACGTACGTGTTGAACACGTCGGTATTGATCCCGTACTTTCCCATCAACTCCTCGTCGGCGTGGCAGGTCGCACAGACCTCGGGAGAGAAGAGGTGGAACTCGCCGCGGCTCGGTCCGGCGATCTCGTGGACACCGTGACAGTCAGTGCAGGTCGGTACGTCGGGGTTTCCGTCTGTCAGCGCGCTCCCGTGGACGCTCTCGGTGTATCGGTCATAGATCTCGGAGTGGCACGTCCGGCACGTCTCC
>CBFDAN010000108.1:0-6234 GCA_965602815.1 uncultured bacterium | reverse complement strand
CCTATCTGGACTCGGGCAGGCCGCTGGTCGCCACCCGCCTGCCGGCGCACACGCAGGTGCTGGACGACGACGTGGCAGTCCTGACCGAACCGACGCCCGTGGCACTGGCGGGCGGCGTGGAGCGGGTGCTGCGCGACCGGCCGCTGGCGGCCCGGTTGGCGGCGCGGGCTCGGGACCGCGCCGCGCACCGGTTTGACCCCGATATGCTGCAGAGCCGGCTGGCACGCTTCTTCCGTTCCATCGATCCGACGGTCCCTGGCAGATGAGCAAACAAGTTTTGGTGACGGGCGCTACCGGTTTTGCCGGCGGACACCTGGCGCGGCGGTTGGCCCGGCAGGGATACCGGGTGCGGGCCCTGGTCCGCCCCGCGGCCGACGTGCGGAGTATCCGCGGCCACGACATCCAGGTTGTCCGCGGTGACCTCTGCCACCGGCAGCAAGTTGACCGGGCGGTAGCGGGGGCGGACCCAGGTCGGGGGGCGGCGCCGCGAGCGCCACGATCTCCGCGCCACGGTCTCCCGCGGGTCGTTCGGCGCGCGCCACCCGGCGGCCGAGTCGATAGACCAGCTCGGGGTGGCGGGCCCGACAAGCGCCGGTCTATGCCGCAGTCCCACCCGACTTCGCCAACCATCGCACGTGGCGATCCATATGCTCGTAGCGGGTGCGAACCACTGCAGGGTCCGCCTCGCGGAGGTTCGGCGTACGAGCCACCATTTCGCGCAGGCGCTCTGCGGTTCGCTCGAGATAGCGGTTCTCATCGAATTCGTTGCCGACGGTCAACAGGGTCATCGTGCACCTCCACAGCGCGTCCCGAGATCCACCGGTCGGCCCTGTGCCTCACTGCTCCGTTCCAGGTCGTCTTGGGAGGTTCGGCCGGTGGTCGGGTAGTTCCTCATTCCCGTTCCATCGGCCGAATCCCAGTTCGATCGAGACACATACGCGGCAGTTCCGCTCGGACTAGTCACCCACTGTGGGGCGGTGCGGCATCGCCGTCGCTCACCACATATCCGGACTGATCACCGAGCCACTCCCGCGTCGCGACTTCGACCCCGGTGGTCAGGTCGTTGCGTTCGCTGATCTGCTCCACCGACCATGCGAGCGGGATCGTCACGAGCACCACCACAAGGACCGCAATCCCCAAGCCAAAGCGAACACTCTTCCCGCTCTCGTCGATCCGACGGAGCGGGGCGAACCCCGTGAGCACGAACGCAACCGCGGCCGCGAGCGCCGGTGAAGTTCACCGGACGACTTCATCTGCCGGTCGGTTGTCGAATCGTTCGCGGGTATTGCTCGGTGCCGGACCGGGCGACCCGGCCGAAGCCAAGGGATCAGGGGGCGCACGTGTACATTGCATCAACGAACCGGAGGCGCCGATGAGTGAAACATCCGACAGCATCGAGACAGCCAACCGCTACGGGACACCCGTCGAGCGCGCGACGCTGCTGATATCCGTCGCAAGCGCATCCGTTGCCTTCATGCTGGCGTTCAATCTGGGCGCGTTCGGTGAGGTCTTCTTCGACCAGATCTTCACGGTCTGGGTCACATCGACAGTCGTCTTCGCCGGATCGATCTTCAGCCGACTCCCGCCGAATAGCTGGCCTGCACGCCTTGTGCTCCTCATACCGTCGGTCTGGGTGCTTGTTGCGTGGATCAACAATCCCCGGAACGAAGGCGCCGGCGAGACTGCCCTGCTTTGGCTGGCTCTGATCATCACCGTGGTCGCGTTGCCGTTCGTCGCCTGGATGCTCATCTCGACGATCAACCCTGACTTCCGCGACCTTCCCCGGTCGAACAAGCTCGCCGTGGCAGTCGCCGTCGTGGTCTTCTTCGCTGCCGGATTCCTCATCGGAGCCCGCAACGACGTGCTCCTCACCTGCGACGACTTCAAAGTCAGCGGAAACGATCTACCAGCGAATTGCGTGAAGACCGACGCGTCGAGCTAGGAAACACGAGGCACGCGCCCTCGCGGGCCACTCATCTGGCGTCTCGGATCTGGCGTCTCGGATCTGGCGTCTCAGATCTCCCCTACCGCAACCCACCTCCGGCGGCGTCGTCCATCTGTGCCATTACCGAGTCCAGGTTGAAGGCCGCAGGCTTCTGTCGGGGCGGGAACTCCGCGAACGACTGGAGCTGCTCGGCGGCGAGGGCCTGCATCGGATATATGACGAAGACGTGCTCGAGGAACCAATCCCAGTACGAGTTTGCGTTCTCGTCAGCTCGCTCAAATGGGTCCCGGCGCAGGTTGAAGATCTTGGGCATCCGCAGCGCGACAAACGGCTCGGCCCAGAGCTGCATCCGCTTGGCCCGCTGCTCGTAGAAGACGGCTTTCCAGTCGCCATAACGAATACCGGTGATCAGGCCATCATCGTTCGTGTAGAAGAACCAATTCCTCGGGGACTCGTCGGTTTCTCCCGTCAGGTACGGAAGTGCGTTGAAACCGTCGATCTTCACCTTGAAGTGTTTGTCTCCCGCCTCGTAGCCGGCCGCAAGCTTCTCGACGATGTCCGGCTCCCCTGCCGCCGCGAGGAGTGTCGGGAGCCACTCCTGGTGCGACATGATCCCAGTCAGTGTCTTCCCGGCCTCGAACTTGTCCGGCCAGCGGACGAAGCACGGAACACGGTATGCACCTTCCCAGTTCGAGTTCTTCTCACTGCGCCACGGTGTGATGGCGGCGTCCGGCCACGTGTTGTAGTGAGGCCCATTGTCCGTCGAGTACATGACGATGGTGTCGTCCACGATGCCGAGTTCGTCGAGCACGCCGAGCAGCTGACCGACGTGGCCGTCGTGTTCGACCATGGCATCGTTGTAGAAGCCCTGGCCGGAGAGACCCAGCGACTCTTCTTTGATTCGGGTCCAGACGTGCATCCGGGTGCCGTTCCACCACACGAAGAACGGAATTTCGGCGGCGTGTGCATCGCGTATGAACTGTTCGGCACGATCAGTGGCGTCGTCGTCGATCGTCTCCATTCGCTTCATAGAAAGCGGGCCGGTGTCTTCGATCCGGCCATCGGCGTATGAGTGGATAACCCCGCGTGGCCCGAACTTCTCGAGGAACGCAGGATCCTTCGGATAGTCGGGGTGTTCGGGCTCATCCTCAGCGTTGAGGTGATACAGATTCCCGTAGAACTCGTCGAAGCCGTGGTTCGAGGGGAGGAATTCATCCTTGTCGCCCAGATGGTTCTTCCCGAACTGCCCTGTGGCGTAGCCGAGCGGCTTGAGCAATTCAGCAATCGTGGGATCTTCGGGCTGAAGACCGAGGTCGGAACCCGGAATACCAACCTTGGTGAGTCCTGTACGCACGGGGTTCTGTCCGGTGATGAAGGCGGCCCGGCCAGCCGTGCAGGATTGCTGGGCGTAGTAGTCGGTGAATTCGATGCCTTCGCGTGCAACCCGGTCGATGTTGGGTGTTTCGTAGCCCATCGCGCCACGGTTGTTGTGGCTGATGTTGTACCAGCCGATGTCATCACCCCACAGGATGAGGACGTTCGGACGATCTGCCATGACGGCTCTCCCCTCTTCGAGCATCATTCACGTGCTCTCGGCAGCAAGTGTATCGCCTGTCGTGGTGCGCATCCGCGGGCTTCTCGTGCAAAAATGCCCGGTGACCGCAGCTACCCGATTGAATGGACGAATGGCTGATGACCTGACCAGGGGCGGAGCCAGAAGGCCGACCAGACAATGGAGGCGACGATGAGCGAGATCAACGGCGAGGCTCTCCTTCCGGTCCCCGAGAACACCCCGGAGGAGGACGCCAAGGAGAACAAGAAGAAGGCGATACGCGAGGTAATCCTCGTTGCCGTCGTGTTGTTCCTGATCTTTGCTGTCTTCCTGCCGCAGTTCATCGACTACGGCCAGGTCATCGACTCCATGCTCAAGCTGTCGATTTCGGAAATCCTGCTGCTGTCTGCTTTCGGTGTGATGTTCACGTGGTTCAGCGCGGGCGTGTACAACACGCTGATCCCCGGCCTCGGCTGGTGGGAGGGTTGGAAGGCGTGGGCGGCGTCGAACTCGGTCGCCTTCCTTGCTCCGCCCGGAGCCGATGTCGCCATCCGGTTCGGGATGTACCGCACGGCTGGGATCGACGGAGAAGCCGCCGGTGCCGGCCTCATCCTGAGCTGGTTCTTCGCAACCGGGTACAAGCTGGTGGTGCCCATCATCGCACTCACCTGGGTACTCATCGCTGAGGGCCTCAACGACGATCTCTTCGTAACGATCACGATCATTGGCCTGGCCGCCGTCATCGGTGGTGCCGGATTGACGGCCCTGATCTTGTACCGGGAGTCGATCGCGGTGCGGATCGGCGAGATTGGACAACGGTGGTACAACGGGATGGTCGGCGGTCGATGGAAGTTCCCCGAGGCTGAGGGCCTCGGGGTCAAGCTGGCGGATTTCCGGGGAGAGGTGAAGGGAACTCTCAAGGCTCGGTGGTTTCCGTCGCTGGTGGTCACCCTCACCGCCCAGGCGATCTTCTTCCTTGCTCTCGTTCTGTCGATGCGCTTCATGGGAGTCACCGAGGACCAAGCCTCGGTCGGGCTCATCTTCGATGCCTACGCCGTCGGGTTGCTGCTCAGCATGATCCCGATCTTCCCTGGCGGGCTCGGCGTCGTCGAACTCGCCTACGTCGGCATCATCGTCGGAGGTGACGCCTCCTCGAACCCGGACCTCGCCAACGCGGTCACCGCAGGTGCCTTCGTCCATCGCATCTTCACGTGGCTGCTCCCGATCATCATCGGCATCCCGCCGCTCATCGGCTGGCGCCGCAAGATGGTGAAGGCCAAAGAGGCAGAGGGAACAGCAGACGCCTAGGAGGGCACAATGACGGCTGGGACCCTCGCGCAACCGAAGGCCTTCGAGTGGTGGATGCTCTCGATGTTCGCCATCGGGATCTCCTACAGCGCGTTCGTGTCGCTGCTCATCCCTCCGTATGTCACCGAGACGGGAGGCGACGCTTCGACAGCCGGCATCGTGATGGGGATCATCGCCCTCGGCGCCCTCGCGGGACCGCCGATCGGTTCATTCGCGGATCGGTATGGAGCCCACCGCCTCGTGATGGTCGGCGGCATCGCGGGAATGGCCCTTTCGTTTGTGGCCTACGCACTTTCAGCGGACAACCAGGCGCTCTATGCGCTCGACGCGATCCTCATGGGACTGTCGGTGGCGGCGGTCAGCGCAACAGCACCTGTCTTCGTTGTGGGGTCGAAGCTCGACCAGGCAACGGAAGCGAAGCAGATGACGACACTTCAGCTGATGATGCCGGCCGGTCAGCTGGTCGGCGGTCTCCTCCTGGCTGTTGTCGCCTCATGGACGTTCTCCAACCGGTTCTGGCTCGGGGCAGTCGTTGTATCAATCACGTTTGCGATTGTCTGGTTCACGTCGGGAGAGGTTGGCCAGCGGCTCAACCGGGCGATGTCCAGAGACGACGACTCCGGCGAATCACGGACCCGGACGAAGATCGGCCTCAAACAGGTACTGGTGTCGACATTCGGGATCTACTTCGCAGTCCTCGTGTTGACGTCTGTGGCGAACAACGGTGTGAATGCCCAGATCGCCAACATCATGCCCGAGGTCTACGGGATCGACGCCAAGACGACCTCGGCGTTGATCTCAATCGCCGGCCTCCTCAACATCCTGCTGTATTTCCCGGCTGGGCGATGGATGGCGAGGAAGGGCGGATTCTCACCGTTCACAGCCGGCATCGCCGCACGCATGACCGCCGGCCTCGGCATGGGGGCCGTCGGCATGATGACCGATAACAAGGTGCTGCTGGGTGCCGCCTTTATGCAGTTGATGTACAACGCGGCGCCGTTCGTTCGGCTCCCACAGGCCGGTCTGGCGGTGCGGTTCGCTTCGTTCCCTGCGGGTCAGGCGAACGGCTGGGTGATCGCCGCGAGCGCGCTTGGTAGTTTCATCGGCGCCCTGCTCGGCGGCTACCTGGCCAAGGAGTTCGGCTACAACTCGGTGAACTGGATGGCCGCTATTGCAGGCGCTGGATCGTTCGCCACCCTGTTCATCTGGCTCCGCCCGGCAGAGAAGGACCTGCAGGCCAACCACGATGGCGAGATGCGGCCCACAACGGAGAGTGGAGGGGTTTGACGCCATGACCGATCATCTTATTGTTGCCATCGTTGCGGTGATCAGCGGGGGATTCGCCATTCCAGTCGGATTCCTCCTCGACCTGCCGGCGATCGAAACCTACCTCGCTGCCGCGGCCGGGGCACTCCTCGGCATGTTCGTG
>CBFDAN010000107.1:0-6294 GCA_965602815.1 uncultured bacterium | reverse complement strand
CCTTTGGCGGCGACGGTGTTTTTGTACACGCCGGTCCGTCGGTGATCGCTCCGTCCGTTGTGGCGATCGACCTGCACGCGGGCGCCGACGGTTCTGTGACGTTCCCGGCTGTGGTGGTTTCTACTGGAGAACACGCCGACGTGTCGGTCGTGATCCATCTCCGTTCACACACCGATGCCGACGCGGTCGTCGTTCCGCAGTTCTCGGTCCTTGTGGGCACCGGCGCACGGGTCTCGCTGAGCCTCGTTCAGAATCTCGGATACTCGGCGCGCTCGCTCGGCTACCTGCGCTCTGAGGTGGGCGCAGATGCACGGTTCCAGTTTGGGGAGATCGGTCTTGGTGGGCGACTCGCTCGACTCCATCTCGATGTGGGCCTCGAGGGACGCGGCTCGTCGGCCAACGTCGTCGGGGCCTATTTCGGTGAGCAGCAGCAGATTCTCGACTACCGGTACTTCATGCGGCACGTGGGAACCAACACTCGTTCCGACATGTTCCTCAAGGGTGCCGTCGAGGATCAGGCTCGTTCGGTGTTCACCGGCATGATCCGAATCGAGGAGACAGGACAGAAGACCGAAGCCTTCCAGACGAATCGGAACCTCATTCTCTCCGACGGGGCCTCCGCCCAGTCAGTCCCGAATCTCGAGATCCTTGCAAACGACGTGCGGTGCGGGCACGGCTCCACCGTGGGTCCGCTCGACGCCGAGCAGCGCTACTACCTCATGAGCCGAGGCCTAGCTCCCGAGCGTGCGGACCGGCTGCAGGTGCGGGGGTTCTTCGAGCAGGCGCTTGCAAGACTCCCGAATCCCGAACTCGCGGCCCCGGTCAGCGCATGGATCAACCGCAAGTACGAAACGGCGCAGGCCGAGGGGAGGGTGTGATGCGGGTCGAGATCGCACCGATCGCCGATCTTCCAAATGGGCGCGGCGTCCGGGTCGAAGTTGGTGATGACCGCATCGCTGTGTTCCGGAGTGGGGACCTGGTCCACGCCATCGGCGATCGCTGCAGCCATGCCGAGGCGTCGCTGTCCGAAGGAGACCTATTCGACGGCGAGGTGGAGTGCCCGCGGCATGGATCGCCGTTTGATCTCACTACCGGCAAACCCGGTGCACTCCCTGCCACAACACCGGTTCCCGTCTATCCCGTCGCTGTGGAAGACGGAGTCGTCTACTTGACCATTGAAGGGGCCTCCTGATGGCGAATGCGCTGGAGATCACGAACCTCACGGCTCGGCTTGGCGACCTCGAAATCCTCAAGGGGATCAACCTCGTCGTGCCGTTTGGCGAGGTTCACGCCCTCATGGGGCCGAATGGATCCGGCAAGTCCACGCTCACGCATGTCCTCATGGGCAATGACGACTACGAGGCCGGCGGTTCGGCGCTCGTGGGAGGGGTCGAGGTGATGGGTCTGCCGGTTCACGAGCGTGCGAAGGCCGGGCTCTTCGAGGCGTTCCAATACCCGACGGAGATTGCCGGAGTCTCGCTCAATGATCTGGTCGCCGAGATGATCGAGGTTGCCGCCGATCCGACCGAGGCGGTCGAGCGAACCGCGGATGCGGGACGATTGCTCGACATGGATCGGTTCATGGGTCGTGCGATCAACGCCGGCCTCTCGGGTGGCGAGAAGAAACGGTCTGAAATGTTTCAACTGGCGGTCGCCGCTCCGAAGGCCGCAATCCTCGACGAGATCGATTCCGGGCTCGACATCGACGCGGTTCGCGAGGTCGCCGAGATGGTGGAGGCTCTCCGAAGTCCGTCGCTCGGTGTGCTGGTCATCACGCACTACAGCCGCATTCTTCGCTACATGGAACCCGATCAGGTTCACGTCATGGTCGACGGCCGCGTCGTCGAGTCCGGTGGACCCGAGATCGCCGAGCGCCTCGAAACCGAGGGTTACGCGACCGTACGTTGAACGGCCCGGCCGGATCGGCACCCGGCCTTGAGGTCCTGGGTGGCGCCGTAGACTCACTGTGTGAATTGGTTCTCTGATCGCAACGATGCAAGGGACTACGTCTTCCAGATTGCCCGTCTCTGGGTGGTCTGGCTCATCGGACTCGGGGCACTGTTCGCCATTACCGGGTGGTACGTGCTGCTCGCGGGCGTTGCCGTCATCGCTGTACTGATCTGGCTCGTGCGGCCGATTCAGGTCAGGGCCGCCGGCATCGAGGATTCCGCCGAAGTCGTCGAAGAGACGGGTGGTCGGTTTGGGGGAGGTCGCACACGCTCCGACGCCGCCCTGCGAGCGCTCCTCTACGGCGAAGCACCCCTTGCCGAGGCCGTCAACGAATACGGCATGTGGTCCGGGTGGCTCTGGGCTCGCCGCGGGGTGGTCGTTCTCACCGCGTTTGCCTTCGCCGTGGTGCTCCTCGATGTGCTTCAGGGGCCGCAATGACGCCAGTGGTAGGGCAAGAAGAGGGCATTGCCAGACTCTCGTCGATCCTCGCATCCGCCACGCGATGCCTGGTCTTCACGGGAGCCGGGATTTCCACGGCGAGCGGCATCCCCGACTACCGAGGTCCGAAGGGTGTGTGGAATACTCGCCGGCCGGTCTTCTACGAGGATTTCATGTCGAGTCGCGACGCCAGGATCGAGTATTGGTCTCAGAAGTCCGACGATCGTGAGGCGTTCCGGTCGGCACGACCGAACCTTGTGCACGCTGCGATTGTTGCGCTCGAACAAGCCGGTCGAGTTGAGCTCGTCGTCACCCAGAACGTCGATGGGCTTCACCGTGTCGCCGGGACGTCGGAGGAGACACTCGTCGAGATTCACGGCACGAACGGGTTGGTCGAGTGTCAGACATGCGGGTTGCGGGTGCAACCAGAGGGGCCTTTTCGCTCCTTTGCTGAGACCGGCGAACCTCCGGCGTGTACGTGCGGCGGATACCTCAAACCGGCGACGATCTCATTCGGCCAGCAGCTTCGTGAGGCGGACCTTGCGCGGGCATGCCGGGCTGCCAATCGGTCCGACGCCGCCCTCGCCCTGGGGTCAACTCTGCTGGTCACGCCGGCGGCCGACATACCACTTGAAGCTGCTCGGTCCGGCGCCTGCTACGTAGTCGTCAATCGTGG
Source organism: uncultured bacterium (assembly GCA_965602815.1). Classification (GTDB taxonomy): domain Bacteria; phylum Actinomycetota; class Acidimicrobiia; order Spongiisociales; family UBA5794; genus JAHEEL01. The sequence goes on along the minus strand of CBFDAN010000107.1, from coordinate 3,230 downwards.
TCCGACGGAACACGACTCCTCGCCGTTCGTTTCGCTGCGTATCGATGGTGATGTCGGAGCCGTCTTTCCCCAGGCTGTCGAACGGGCCCTGAACTAGGCGGCTCCCAGAGACCTGGGGGCGTCGTGGGGGTCGAGCGAGACGGTATCCTGGGTACGTATCCCTCTACGAAGGAGCGCGCATGCGGACCGAACGTGACTCGATGGGAGAGGTCTCTGTTCCAGACGACGCCTACTACGGCGCTTCGACGCAGCGAGCCGTCGACAACTTCCCTATCTCCGACCTACGTTTCGGGAGGCGTTTCATATGGGCGCTCGGCCTGATCAAGGGCTCTGCGGCCGAGATGAACGCATCGATGGGGATCGTCGGTGAGGAGAAGGCGGAGGCCATTGTGGTGGCATCCGATGAGGTCATGGATGGACGATTCGACGATCAGTTCGTCGTCGACGTCTTCCAGACGGGATCCGGCACGTCAACGAACATGAACGCGAACGAGGTACTCGCGAACCGGGCAACCGAGATCCTCGGCGGCGAGTTCGGCTCCAAACTGGTACATCCAAACGACGACGTGAACGCGGGCCAGTCTTCGAACGATGTCATCCCAACCGCAATGCACGTGGCAGCCGTCGCGGCGATGGAGGAGGACCTGCTCCCCGCGCTGCGAGCCCTGCAAGCGGGTCTCGAGGTCAAAGCGGTCGAATTCGACGACGTGCTGAAGTCGGGAAGAACCCACCTGCAGGATGCAACGCCGGTGCGGCTTGGGCAGGAGTTCTCCGGCTACGCCGCCCAGGTGGGCAAAGGCATCGAGCGGATCGAGAGTGTGCTCCCGGACCTCCTGGAATTGGCGCTCGGCGGTACGGCCGTCGGCACGGGGATCAACGCGCCGGCAGGGTTCGCCGCGGGGACTATCGACATCATGAGCCGGCGGTCCGGGTATACCTTCCGTGAGGCGGAGAACCACTTTGAGGCACAAGCAGCGAAGGATGCCTACGTCGGTGCATCGGGTGCCCTCAAGACCGTGGCCACGTCGATGTTCAAGATTGTGAACGACCTCCGCTGGTTGTCGTCCGGCCCGCGAAACGGCATTGGCGAGATCAGCCTCCCTTCGCTCCAGCCCGGATCTTCGATCATGCCGGGGAAGGTCAACCCGGTAATCCCCGAGGCGGTGATGATGATCGCTTCCCGTGTGTTCGGGAACGATGTCACCATCACGTGGGGCGGGGCCAACGGAAACTTCGAACTAAACGTGATGATGCCCGTGATGACCCACGCGATGCTCGAGTCGATCGAGTTGCTCGCCGCGGGCGCACGCGTGCTCAAGGACATGACGGTTGACGGCATCACTGCGAACGCTGAGCGGGCCGCATTCCTCCTCGATCAGAACGCCATCATCGCGACTGCGTTGGTGCCGCACATCGGCTACGACACCGTGGCCGTCTTGATCAAGAAGGCGTTTGCCGAGGGCCGGGGCGTCCGCGAGGTCGCCTTGGAAATGGAGGTGCTGCCGGCCGACGAACTCGACGCAGCACTCGACGTCCGCCCCATGACCGAAGGCGGGTAGAGGGACGGGAGACAAAGAGATAGGAGACTTGAGACGCGCTGTCTCGGGTCTCGAGTCTCGTATCTCCTAGTCTGTCGCTAATGACCACGGACCGACGCGATCTCACGGAGGGGTTTCTCTTCACGGATCAGTACCAGCTCACCATGTCGCAGCTGTACTGGAAGTACGGCTTGCACGAGCGCACCGCCCAGTTCGACTACTTCTTCCGCCGGTACCCGGACTACGGGCGGCATCAAGCCGGGTACGCGGTGTTCGCGGGACTCGACTGGCTGCTCGACTGGATCGAGACGACACGTGTCAGTGATGGCGATCTCGACCAGCTTCGCGGACAGCACGATCACGCCGGTCGGCGGCGTTTCGACGAGGGGTTCCTTTCCTGGCTCGCGGCGACCGACGGGTTCGGAGGCGTGGCGATCCGATCGGTGCCCGAGGGGCGTGTCGTCCACGGCCATGAGCCGATAGCGGTCGTGGAGGGCCCACTTGCGGTCGCCCAGATCCTCGAAACCTCGTTTCTCAACCATGTGAACTACCAGACGCTCGTCGCGACGAAGGCGTCCCGCGTGGCCGAGGCTGCAGCGGGAGGACCGGTGCTGGAGTTCGGCATGCGGCGTGGCCCCGACGTTGGCGCGAACGCCGGCGCACGAGCGGCACTCATCGGAGGCGCCGACGCCTCGAGCAACGTGGGCGCGTCACACGCGATGGGGGTCGAGCCGCAGGGAACCCACGCCCACTCGATGGTCCAACTCTTCATGGCCCTTGGGGAGGGCGAGATCGGTGCATTCCGCGCCTATGCCGCGACCTACCCGACCGAGTGTGTCCTGCTGGTCGATACGATCGACACACTCGAGAGCGGCATCCCGAACGCCATCCGGGTGTTCGAGGAACTCCGCGCGGAAGGGTACGAGCCGATCGGGATTCGCCTCGACTCGGGCGACCTCGCTCACCTCGCGGTACGGGCGGCACAGATGCTCGACGGCGCCGGTTTTCCAGATACTCGCATCGTCCTGTCGTCCGAACTGGACGAACTGGCGATGTGGCAGATTCGGGCGCAGATTGTCGACGAGGCCCCCCGCTACGAAGTGAACGCTGAGGCGGTGCTGCACCGGCTCACCTATGGCGTCGGTACGCGGCTGATCACGTCACACGGCCATTCAGCGCTGGGAGGTGTGTACAAACTCGTTGCGATCGACGGGGCGGGGGAGTGGATCCCGGCGATGAAGATCTCCGACACACCCGAGAAGATGCCCATTCCCGGAGACAAACGGGTGTGGCGCATCTACGACGAGCGCGGCTTGGCGACTGCCGATGTGGTCTCTGCGGGGGACGAGGATCTCTCGTTTGGTAGGAGCCTCGAGGTGTACCACCCGCATCGCGAAGGTGTCGCACGCCACCTCGACGGAATCCGGGATGTGGAAGAGCTCGTGGTGCCCGTCTTCGGCGAAGGACAGAGGATCGGTCCGACGCCATCGCTCGACGAGATGCGGGCTCGCCGAACTCTCGATCTCGAGCGCCTCGACCCCGGCGTGCGCAGGCTCGTGAACCCACACGTCTATCACGTTTCGCTCACTCGCCGAGTGAAGGAACTCCAAGGCGAGATGATCGCGCGGGAGCGTGCAGTTCAGTAGCCGGGTCCAATACCGGGCCTGAATCACCTCACATATGGGTGGCCCT
>CBFDAN010000106.1:0-6335 GCA_965602815.1 uncultured bacterium | reverse complement strand
ATGATGAAGAGGTCGATACCGCCGTCGATGAGCCCGGCAGCCTGGATCTCGTATGCGTCGAGCAACTCGCGGTAGGTGATCTGGCCGAGCGTTGCGAGTTTGGTGCCGGGACCGATTGATCCAGCGACAAAACGCTTTCTCCCGTCGGCCGCCCGATACTCCGCGACGGCTCGGCGTGCGATCTCCGCCCCTGCCGCCGAAAGTTCGTAGGCGCGATCTGCAATCCCATATTCACCGAGCGGCACGCCGAAGCCGCCGAACGTGTTCGTCTCGATCACATCGACACCGACGTCGAGGAACGAACGATGGAGGCCTTCGACGACGTCCGGTCGCGTAACGTTGAGCACCTCGGCGCATCCCTCGAATTCGAGGCCCCCGAAGTCGTCGCGATGGAGATCCTGCGCATGGAACCACGTTCCCGCCCCGCCATCGAACACGACAACACCGGCCGCGATCGCGTCGAGGTAGCCGCTCATGCCGACCGCCTGCCGCGATGGGTGTGAAGATCTATCGAACTGTTGGCTCCCTGCACCAGCGTTCCTCCATCCTGGCTCGAAACGCCCGTCGAGCGCCGCGAGCGGGGGTCCCGCTTCGGCTCCTCATCGATCAGGCATTGGCACCGTGCTCCGTCGGTTGCCGCGGCTTCGTTGGGCCTGTCCCTCCACCGCTCTTGATGAGCGCTTCGTATCGACCCATGTTATCCGCAGTATTGGCCAGTGACCGGGTTCAATGGGCTGCCTACAGTCCTCTCTCGTGGAAGCGATCTACAGATTCACCGGCTCCCTCTGGGAGTACGGGGGCGAGAAGACCTGGGTCTTCATCACCCTCCCGGGAGAACACGCGGACGAGATCGCTGATCGCGTCCCTCGCCGGCCAGGATTCGGGTCGGTGCAGGTGCGGGTCCAGATCGGGGAAACCGAGTGGGATACTTCTCTGTTTCCAGACAAATCCGTGGAGTCGTATGTTCTGCCGGTCAAGCGATCCGTGCGCGAGAGCGAACAGCTCGCGAGCGGCGACGTTGCCGAGGTGATAGTTCGCGTCATCCTGGAATGATCGGGTACCGGTACCGCCTCCGCACCCGCCGATAGCATGCGCGTGAACGATCAAGAGCATCTCCAAAGGGGGCGACGCATGAGTCGGAAGATCCAGAACGCGGTTGGTCTCTACACGGAGGGCATTCGTGACGGCAACGTTCGCGAGGCCGTCACCAAGTACACCGGTGACCGTTACACCCAGCACTCGACCGGTGTACGCGACGGAGTTGAGGGGTTCATCGAGTTCTTTGAACCGTTCATCATTCGCAACCCGATTCGCGACATCCAGATCGTTCGGACGTTGGAAGACGGTCAGCACCTGTTCGTGCATGCCTACCAGTCGCTCAACAACGGCGAGGCGAAATGGGTGACCTTCGACTTCTTCGATACCGACGACGACGATCGGATCGTCGAACACTGGGATGTGATCGCGGAATACTCCCCGGAAACCCCATCGGGGCACACGTCCGTCGACGGGCCGACCGAAGTCACCAACATCGACGCTACCGGCGCCAACAAGGCACTGGTCCGTGCGTTCGTCGAGAATGTGCTGATGGACGGAAGCAACCCCGCCAATATCGACCGCTATGTCTCCCGCGATCAGTACACGCAGCACAACAAGGATGTCGCGGACGGCCTGGAGCACTTCAAGATGCTGGCCGTTGCCGAGGATCGACCCCTGGTGTACGACGAGATCGTCCTCCTCGCCGGACAGGGCAACTTCGTCGCCACGCTCTGCCGGGCCCGGTCGGAGGACACCCCGTATGCCCAGGCGGACCTCTTTCGGATTGAGGACGGGCTCATCGTCGAACACTGGGATGCGGCCGAACCGATCGGACCCGAGACCGAATGGGTGAACTCGGGGAAGTTCTGATGAGCTGCGAGCAAAGAGACGCCGGCCGCCAGCCGGAGAGATGAGGTCTGCCGATCATTCGGCCTGGAAGCTCGCAACTCCTAGAGGATCTCGGCGGCGACCACGACGTCCTCTTCCGTCGCACCCCGGCTCGCGATCGTGCCTGCGGCGACGACCAGACCAACACCGAGCCAGGCCAGCAAATCAGGTTGCTCGCTGAGGAACAGGGCCGCCCACACAACCGCCGAGGCCGGTTCGAGATACATGATCACCGAAACGACGGCGACCGGCAGTTGGCGCATCGCGGACCAATACACCGCCCCGGCAACGCCGGTGAACAGAGCGCCCAGGATCAGGAATTGCGGCCAGGCGTCCGCTGAAAACAGAACTGCCTGAACGGTGAATGGGGCGAGCACGACCGATGCAACGACCAGCTCCCACGTCGCCACGACGAGCCCACCGAGGTCTGCCGCCAGGGGCTTGCCGAGCAGCATGAGCACCGCGAGCAGCATTCCCGACACTGCAGCCGCCGCAACTCCGCCGAGCGTGGCACCCGCGCCGGGGCGGACGACGAGGAGCATTCCCAGAACCGCCACGACCAGGCCGGCGTACGCATGCCAGCCGACACGTTCGTGGAGGACCGGGCCGGCGAATGCGGCGGCAAGCACGGGTCCGACGTAGACGATGGCGAGCGACACCGCGACGGTCGTCAGGTTGAGGGAGAGGAAGAAGAACAGCCAATGCGCTGCGAGGACCACTCCCACAACGACCAAACGCCCTCTGCCCAGCTTTGGGATTGTGAGGCGCGACGTGGCAGCGGAGAAGAGTAAGAGAACGAGGGCTCCGAGCGCGACCCTCATCGCCACGAGGTGGGTCGGCGGCGTCTCAGTGCGAACGAGCAGTGGAATGGCACCCCATGCGATCGCGAGCAACGCAAGCGACAACACGGCGATCGTTCGAGTTGTTCGCATCCGTGACGGCACGGCGGCAGGCTACAGGCGGAGGCGGTCGCTCACGCGGACGGGCTCGATGCGGGGTGTCGGCCCCTTCCTGCGAGCACAGCGAGGCGCGGCGCCTACCCGGGGTAGTCGCCGGTGGTCCCGTCGATCAACTCGCGAATGATGTCGGCGTGTCCGGCATGGCGAGCCGTCTCTTCGATCATGTGGGCGACGATCCAGCGGAGCGCAAACCGTTCCCCGTCGCGAGATCCAACCGAGAGGTCGTCCATCTGCGCATCGGCAACGAGTTCATTGGATCGGGCAGCGGCTTCGGTGTAGAGCGAGATGACGTCATCGACCGTCTCGCCGTCGTCGACTCGGAAGTCCCCATCGGGATCCTCCTCGGACCACGGGTAGTCGACGGCGTTCCCTGCGAAGAAGTCGTCAAACCACCAGCGTTCGACGTACGCGAGGTGTTTGATGAGACCGATCAAGCTCGTCCCCGACGGAACAACGGGCCGGCTCGCTTCCTCAATCGACAGACCGTCGAGCTTCCACACCATCACGGCGCGGTTGCTGTCGAGCAGGGTGAGCAGCGTATCTTTGCCCGGACCGGTCTTGGGGGCTTCGTGTATCTCCATGGACCGGACGCTACCGGACCCTTGCCTCCCCATGAGCAGGAACCACTGCCGGGGGGTATGGGCCTCGTTCCTAGGGCACAACGAGGCGGAACTCGCCGGTCGCAATGTCGTAGACGTAGCCGGTGATGCCCTTCGGGGCATCGATGAGGGGTTCGGCCCTCAGTCGCTCCACACCGCGTCGGAGTTCGTCCTCGAGTGAAACAAATCCACCGAAGTCATACGGTACCGGCCCGAGTTGCTCCTCGACCACCCGCTGGGTCAGGCCCTGCATCCCGCAGTCGGTGTGCATCATCACCTGGACCCGGTCAACCGCCAGCATCTGCGTTGACGCGATGAGCGAACGCGCCACGTCGTCGGTCACGATGGCTCCGGCGTTCCGGATGGTGTGAACATCGCCGGCTTCGGCCCCGACGATCTTCCACGGGTCGACCCGGGTGTCCATACACGCGACGACGGCGGTCCTGCGCCTCGGCTTCTTTGGTACCGAAGGGCCCTGATTTCGCGCTTGACGGAGGAGTTCTTCGCTGCTGCTCATGGCCGCCATGATACGCGCCGGCCGAGGTGCGCCAACGCGCGGAGGTGCACACGCACACTCCGTCGAGTCCGGCAGAGATCAGTCGTCGACGATGGCGGCGGTGATCGCTCGGTAGGCCGGCCAGAACGATGCCACGTCGGGAGCGGTGACGAGTGCACCGCCATGTGGCTGCCCGACAATCGGAACCGCGAAGATGTTGGTCCTCGGCTCGATCAGGTCAGCGGCGAGAGCCGATCGAAGGCGAAGGAGCCGGAGTCATCATGGCGCGGCGTCGAAACCCGACGGCCAGGCCTCGAGGCAACCCACCATTCTGGCATCGAAGGCAAGACTCCCCTCGTTGACCAGCCGTCCGATGGAACCGCTGTGAGCAACTTGCATGCAGCTGCCTGGGCGAAACGGGTGTTGGCCGTGTTCAGGACGGCATCGGCCCGGCTGGCAAGTCCGTAGCCTTTCAAGAACACCGGCTCGCCGGCGTGTTCGACCAATACAAGCCTGAGAAGAGATTCGCGTCGAGCGCCTCCTCAATCAGCACGTTGCCGACCCGCATCAGGTCACAGCCCATCCACTGGGCGGTCGCTCCGACTCTGAAACGCTAGGACATCCGAACCTGCTCGCTCAATCACCTCGCGTTGGACCCTGGTCGTGCCGAAAGAAGCCTTGTAGACCGTACGCATGAGCCGTACCCCGGCGGTGGCCCCGCGATATGAACAGGTCCTCAGTGAGCCGGTCATGGATCGACTCAGGATCATGTTTCGGTCGATGAACCGCGGGATGGTGCTGATGTGGCGACTCGGACTCGGGCGATGGGCGGACGCGTGGCCATCCGTTGCCGGTCGCATCCTCGTTGTCGAGCACCACGGCCGCACGAGCGGGACTCGCTATCTCACGCCGCTCAACTTCACACCGGAGAATAGAAGTCGCTACTGCCTCGCAGCGTTCGGGACTCGGTCCGATTGGTATCGCAATGCTCTGGCCTCAGGCCGCGTGGTTGTGTGGCTCCCTGACGGCCCGTGGATCGCTCGCGTCGCCGACGCTACCGACGAAACCGGTGCCAGGGATCGGATTCGGCACGTGCTGATCGATTCGGGTTTCGCGGCAAGAGTTTTCGGTCTGAGTCCGAACGCGATGACGGATGCCGAGATTGACGCCGCCACCGCCGACTATCGCCTCGTGCGAATGGACCTCATCGATCGCTGTGACGAGAGTCCTGCCGACCTGTGGTGGGTATGGCTCCCGATCGCGGCAGGGGCAGCGATCGGAATCGGCGCGATCGCCTATCGATACAGGTCGTAGCCGCGTCGGCTACTTCGTTCGACTGAGCGCCCGGTTCGGCACCCACCCGGCCGACCCGTCGTCGCCGACACACCAGGTCCACGACCCGGCAGTCTGATAGCCGGATACGACGTCGTCCACCTCGACCGCAAGCTCCGCGGTGGAGTAGTCGACCGTCAGGGTGCCGCCGCCGTATTCATCGATCACGAGGTAGTCGAAAGGCACCCACCCGCTCGTGCCGTCGTCACCGGTACACCAGCGATAGGCGGTCCATTCGGTGTCGTGGTGACCGACCTTCACATGGTCCCTCTCTTTGAGAATGAGCGGCTTCCGATCTGCCGGATGCCACGCTTCGACAACAACGAGCCGGATACCCGTCATGCGATCGGAACGTCCCTTCCCATGTCGGCGAACAAGGTGAACTCGGGCAGGAAAGTCATCTGAACCTTGCCGACTGCTCCCTGACGGTGTTTCGCGACGACGACCTCGGCGATACCCTTCGATTCCACCTTGTCCGGGTTGTACGCCTCGTCGCGATAGATGAACAGCACAACATCGGCGTCCTGCTCGATTGCCCCGGATTCGCGAAGGTCGCCGAGGCGCGGGCGCTTGTCCTCCCGACTCTCCAGAGATCGATTGAGCTGCGAGACTGCAATCACGGGGACATGAAGCTCCCGTGCCAGGTTCTTCAGCGACCGGGAAATCAGCGCAATCTCCTGTTGACGGTTCTCGCCCCCGGAGCTGTTCATCAGCTGCAGGTAGTCGACTATCACGAGTTCGAGACCGGGCCGACGGCGGAGGCGGCGCGACTTTGCCCTGATCTCCGTGACCGTTAGACCGGGTGAATCGTCCACGAAGATCGGCTTCTTGTAGAGCGCACTCGCCGCGTTGGAGAGCTTCGTGAAGTCACCCTCCGAGAGGCGGCCGGTGCGGAGGCGTTGTGAGTCGATCCTCCCATTGGCGCAGAGCATGCGGGACACCACTTCTTCTCGGCTCATCTCCAGTGAGAAGATCGCAACCGGATGGTCGTTGCGAGCGACGTTCTCGGCGATGTTGAGTGCG
>CBFDAN010000105.1:0-6413 GCA_965602815.1 uncultured bacterium | reverse complement strand
CCCCGCGTGTTGATGTCCTGCATCAGGTCGTACGACTTCATCGGGAGGTGCTCCGTGCTGGACAGGTTGATGGCGGAGGCGTTGTTCACGCAGATGTCGATGCCGCCGAAGGCGTCGACAGCCTGCACGACCGCCGCTGCGACCTGGTCGTCGTGACGGATGTCGCCGACGATCGGCAGCGCTGATCCGCCGACGGCCTCGATCTCCTGTGCAGCCGTGAAGATCGTGCCCTCGAGCCGGGGGTGGGGTTCTGCCGTCTTCGCAATCAGCGCGATGTTGGCGCCATCTGCTGCGGCTCGTCTGGCGATTGCGAGGCCGATACCGCGGCTTCCCCCTGACAGGAACATCGTCTTGCCGGCCAGGCCCGCCATGTGCGCTCCTTCGCGTCGCTGCGGCGCCAGGCTACCGGTTCGCCACCGGGCAGCAGACCTCCCGCATGTCCTCGCGTTCCTCGACGTCCAACTCGACCAGTGGCGGCCGCATCGTTCCGCTGCGGAGTCCAACCATGTCGGCGGCGGCGTAGGTTCCGGCCAACCCGTGCCACTCGACGTTTGATGCAATCGAGCTGAGACGGTCCTGGGCATCCGAATTCTCTCGGGCAGCCGCGGCCAGTTCCGGGGCGTAGTTGCCCGAGGCCGTTATCGATCCATACGCACCGCGCCTGATCGCTTCGCGAACGATGCGCGATGCGCCAATGTAGAAGAAGCAACCCTCGTCGATTCCTTCCAGGATCGGTCCGATCCGGTCCGGATCGCCGCCGGAGTCCTTCATTCCGACGATGTTCGGGTGGGCGCAAATAGCGATCGCCGATTCGATCGGAAGCTCGTATCCGGTCACAGCCGGCACCGAGTAGCCGAACACAGGAAGCGGCGAGAGATCGGCGACCAGTCCGTAGTACGACTCGACAAGTTCAGCATTCTTGCGCAGAAGCAACGTCGGTGTGGTCACGAGCACGGCATCGGCCTCGGCGTCGGCGGCTTCGCCGATTTGCTGCGCCGCCTGGCGAACTGATTGCGCGGAGATGCCGGTCATCAGGAAGGCTGAGGAGCCAAGCTCGCCGCGCGCCATTGCGGTCAGCACGGCACGTTCTCCAGGTTCGAGATACGGGCCCTGGCCGGTTGATCCACCGATGAGGAACCCGCCGAGCCCCCACTCCGTGAGCTGCTCCAGATTATGGCGATGCGCGGCGCCGTCGATCGAGCCATGTTCGTCAAATGGCGTGATCAACGCTGCCATGGTGCGGGGTGGTGTCTTCATCTATTCCTCCCACGTTGAGTGGAAGAACTGACCGCGCGGCTCGTCGGTTCGCTCGTAGGTGTGGGCACCGAAGGAATCTCGCTGAGCTTGGATGAGATTCGCAGGGAGGCGAGCGGATCGAAAGGCGTCGTAGAACGCGAGTGCGGACGAGTACGCGGGGACCGGGATTCCTGCAGCGATCGCTCGGCCGACCGTCCGGCGCCATCCCGGCTCGGCCTCTGCCACGGAATCGCGGAAGAACCCCTCGAGGAGGAGATTCGAGAGGTCGGGATCCGCGCGATACGCCGCGGTGATGGCGGAGAGGAACCGCGACCGGATGATGCATCCGGCTCTCCAGAGCGAGGCGATGGTGCCGGCGTCGAGACCCCAACCGAATTCATCGGACGCCGCCTCGATCAGCATAAAGCCCTGGGCGTAGGAGACGATCTTCGACGCGTACAACGCATCCTCGAGATCCGCGATCACCTCGTCAGGATCGCCGCTGATCGCGCCGTGTGGTCCCGTCAGGATGGCCGACGCTGCGGCGCGCTGGTCGACGAGTGAGGACACGACCCGGGCGTACACGGCCTCGGCGACGAGGGTGGTCGGCGCCGCCTGATCCATCGAAGCCACAACCGTCCATTTGCCGGTTCCCTTCTGGCCGGCGGAATCGAGCACACGATCGAGAAGCGGTTCATGGTCGGCGTCGACGGTGCCCATGATGTCCGCGGTGATCTCGATGAGGAACGAGTCGAGCCGACCATCGTTCCAGCGGGAAAAGACCGGCTGCATGGCCGGAGCGTCGAGACCGAGTCCGCGGCTCATGATGTCGTAGGCCTCGGCGATGACCTGCATGTCCCCGTACTCGATGCCGTTGTGCACCATCTTGACGTAGTGCCCGGCCCCGCCCGGTCCGACCCACTCACAGCAGGGCTCACCTTCGGCGAGCGCGGCAATCGATGTGAAGATCTCCTGCACCTGAGGCCATGCGTCGGCGCTGCCACCCGGCATGAGTGAGGGTCCGTACCTTGCTCCCTCCTCGCCGCCGGAGACGCCCATTCCGATGAAACGGATGCCGACCTCGGCAAGTTGGGCGGTGCGGAGCTCGGTGTCGGTGAATTGCGAATTGCCACCGTCGATGATGATGTCGCCCGGTTCGAGGAGCGGGACCAGCGCATCGATCTGCGCGTCGACGGGTTCACCCGCCTTGATCATGAGCACAACAATCCTGGGCTGTGCGAGGGTTCGGACGAGTTCCTCGAGCGTGGCCACGCCGACGATGGGAGCGTCCGTCGCTTCGCCGGCGAGGAACTCGTCGGTTCGCTCGGGAGAGCGGTTGTAGACAGCGACCGTGTAGCCGTGGTCTGCGATGTTCAGGGCAAGGTTGCGGCCCATGACGGCGAGGCCGATGAGTCCGAGGTCAGCATGTTGGGACATGACGACGACGGTAGTCGTTATGCCGGGATCTGTTCGTCGTACAACCACGTCGAGAAGAGATCCCCGAGGTCACGGCCGGCAATCTCTTCCGCGGCGGAGATGAAGTCCTCGGTCGTGGCATTGCCGTCCGAGAAACGCTCGGCGTAGGTGCGGAGTGTCTCGAAGAACACGTCGTCGCCGACTTCATCGCGGAGTGCGACGAGCACGAACGATCCGCGTTGGTAGACGCTGGCGTTGAAAAGATCGTCCGGAGCCGGCGTTCCAGGGGGACCGTATCCGGCGATTGTGGCGGCTTGTATGCGGTTCGCTACCTCTTCTCGGTAAGCCCCTGGGCCATACAACTCCTCGACCCACAGCAGCTCGGCGTACGTGGCGAAGCCTTCATTGAGCCAGATGTCGCTCCACGCTCCAACCGAGACCGAGTCGCCGAACCACTGATGTGCGAGTTCATGAACGAGCACGTACTCGAAGTAGGGGGATTCGACCATGGTCCGGCCAAAGACCGACAGCGTCTGGTTTTCGAGTGCAGCCGGAAACCCGCCGACCACCGCGATCCCGTAGCGATCAAACGGGTACGGGCCGAAGGCTCGTTCGAGCACGCGGACCATCGTGCCGGTGGTCTCGAGCGCCGCGGGCGGATCCGCGGCGAGGTCCGGTGGGAGGAAGTTGCTCACCGGAATACCGGCAGCCTCGGTCGACACCGGATCGTCGACGAACGTCCAGCCGTCACCGATGACAATGGTTGCCAGGTAGGGCGCCATCGGGTCGGTCATCGACCAGTGATACGTGGTTGTGGTGTCGCCTTCGTCGACCTCCACGAGTTCTCCGTTCGCAGCGACGGACAGTCCGCTCGGCACGTTGATCGCAAACGTGAACGTGGATTTGTCGAGCGGGTGGTCATTGGATGGGAACCACGAATGGGCGGCGTCGGGTTCGGCCGCGACGAACTGCTCTCCTTCTGGACCGGCGTGCCATCCGATGCCGAAGGGAATCGCCGACGAGACGATCGGCTCCGGTGTGCCGGTGTAGTTCACTTCGACCTTGAAGACGTCGCCTGCAAGGATCTTGACTGGTGCGACAACAAGCTCCTCTCCGACGCGCTCGAATACCGACGAGTCACCGTCTACTTCGACGCGCTCGACCTGCCACCCGGCGAAGTCGAGGTTGAAGGATTCCAAGTTCTCGAGGGCGGCCGCAGTGACCACAACTGTGGCGGACACGCTGCCGTCGTCGCCGTAGGCGAGATCGAGGTGGTAGTGGTCGACGTCGTACCCGCCGTTCCCAAGTGAGGCGTAGTAGTCGTCGCCGATCCCGGCGGCCCCCGCAACAAACGTCGGGAGTGTGGTTGTTGTGGTCGTGGTCGGAGTACTGGTCGACGGCGCGGATGCCGCGGCGTCTGTAGCGGCCGGCTCCGACTCACCGGTGCACGATGCGGCCAACAGACCCACAACAAGAAGAACGGACGATCGTGTCATCTCCCAACGGTAGAACAGATTCCGCGTAGTGGGCATTGGCGTTGATTCGGGCTGGCGTCAGGCGTCAGGGGTCTGGCGCCTGACGACTCGGGGCTCTTCTTCACATCACAATCGCGCGAGCGACCGCATTGCCCATCTCGCTGGTTGACGCCGACGGACCGCTGCCGGAGATATCGGCGGTCCGCAGCCCGGCGGCGAGGACGTCCTCGACGGCCTGATCAACAGCTGCAGCAGCATCGGGGAGATCGAGCGAGTACCGGAGGGCCATCGCGGCGGCGAGAATCGTCGCCAGTGGGTTCGCCAGATCCTCACCTGCGATGTCGGGGGCCGAACCGTGCACCGGCTCGTAGAGGCCGGGAGGCTCATTCCCGAGCGAAGCGGAAGGGAGAAGGCCAAGCGAACCCGGCAGCATCGACGCCTCGTCCGTGAGAATGTCGCCGAAGAGGTTTCCGGTGACAACCACGTCGAAGTCCCTCGGGCGGGAGAGCAGATGCATCGCCATCGAGTCGACCAGCACCACCTCGAACTCGACGTCGGGGAACTCATCGGCCATCACCCGATCCGCGGTTCGACGCCACAGGCGCGACACCTCGAGCACGTTGGCCTTGTCGACCGACGTCACCTTGCCGCGGCGCACTCGTGCTGCCTCTCCTGCCATTCGAACGACCCGCTCTATCTCCGGCACCGAGTAGACCATCTCGTTCCGAGCCACCTGGCCATCATCAGAAATCGAGGACGGACCGAAGTAGATGCCGCCGGTCAACTCTCGAACGAAGAGGATGTCGACGCCCGCAGCGTCCCGGAGCGGCGAGGCCGTCGGGAAATGGACCTGGATCGGGCGAAGGTTGGCGTAGAGACCGAGTTGGGCACGGATGCCGAGCAGGCCTTCCTCGGGACGGGTCTTCGCCAGCGGATCATCCCACTTGGGGCCGCCGACGGCGCCGAGGATCACGGCGTCGGCGGTCCGGCAGGCTTCAACGGTTGATGTTGGGAGAGGATCGCCGGTTGCATCGATTGCCGCGCCGCCGATCAATTGATCCTCGAACGTGAACGCCAGTCCGAATCGAGCGCCGACCGCCTCGAGCACCTTGCGCCCCTCCGCGACGACCTCAGGTCCGATGCCGTCACCCGGCAGGAGAACGAAGTGGCTCATGCGTCTTCCGGCTCGGATGAACCGTTGCGATCCGCCAGCGCCTTGTTGAGCGCGGACACGAAGGCGCGTGCCGAGCCCTCAACCACGTCGGTCGAAATGCCGCGGCCGGAGTAGGTGATCGGGCCGATCTGGATGATCACATCTACCTCCGCCATGGCGTCGGCGCCCGCGGTGAACGGGTTGACCCGGTAGTCGAGCAGCGTCGCCGGGATCCCGAAGGCGTCCTGGAGTGCAACAAACGCCGCATTAACCATGCCGTCGCCCTCCGCCGTCGTCTCGAACTCGTTGTCGCCCCGAGAGACGCGCACGGTCGCCACCGGCGTCTCACGGTCTCCGCCGCTCAGGTGCAGGCCAACGAGTTGCACCTTGTCGGCCGACTTGTCGGTCTCGATCTCGACGATCGCGCGAAGCCCGGCCTCTCCGATCTCACCCTTCCGGTCGGCGAGTTCCTTGAATCGTTCGAACGCGTGGCCGAAGGCAGCTTCTTCGAGTGCGACGTCCATCTCGGCTAATGCGGCAGCGAAGGCCGCACGGCCGGAGTGTTTTCCGAGGACGAGCTGCGACTGCTGACCAACATCGGTTGGATCCATGATTTCATAGGTCTCGCGGTTCTTGAGCACGCCGTGCTGGTGGATCCCGGACTCGTGGGCGAACGCGTTGCGCCCGACGACGGCCTTGTTGAACTGGATCGGGTAGCCGGTCAGCCTAGAGACGAGACGCGAGGTCTCGAAGATCTCGGTGGTGTCGGCCTGGATCTCGACATTGAAGTAGTCCTGTCGGGTTTTGATCGCCATGATGATCTCTTCAGTCGACGTGTTGCCGGCTCGCTCCCCGATGCCGTTGATCGCCCCTTCGATTTGGCGGGCGCCGGCGTGGATGGCCGACAGGGAGTTGGCGACGGCGAGGCCAAGATCATCGTGGCAGTGGGTCGAGATGATGACATCGTCGTTCCCCTCTCGCACGTTCTCGTAGACCAGTTCCATCAGGGCGACAAAGTCGGACGGCATGGCATACCCGACCGTGTCAGGGATATTGATCGTCGTCGCGCCGGCGGCAACGGCGATGCGGCACGCCTCAACCACGAAATCGGGGTCCGAGCGAGTTGCGTCCTG
>CBFDAN010000104.1:0-6462 GCA_965602815.1 uncultured bacterium | reverse complement strand
GGAGGCATCGGATGAGTGATTCGCCAGCCGGCACGGGCGCTCGAAGGATTCGCCGCGAGCCACCCGCGTTCCGGGACGTGACCGTGGTCCGCACGGGACATCCGACACCTCGCGTTGTTCGGGTCGTGTTCGACGGACCCGACCTCCACAGCCTGATCGTTGACGAACCCGCCGCGAGTGTCCGGTTGCTGTTGCCCTCGCCCGGAACGTCCAATCTCGTGATCCCGACCTGGAATGGCAACGAGTTCCTGCTTGCGAATGGGCAGCGCCCGACGATCCGGACTTTCACGCCGATCCGTCCCTCAGGAACCACGAGCGAGCTCCTGCTCGATATCGTTGTTCATGGATCCGGCGCCGCGTCGGACTGGGCGACCGCAGCGACCGTCGGCGATCGTGCCGCGATTTCCGGTCCGGGCCGAGGGTATGTCGCCGATCCCGACGCGTGGTCGTTCGTGCTGGTTGGCGACGAGAGCGCCGTGCCGGCGGTCGGCCAGTTGCTCGCTTCACTGCCTCCCGAGTGTCCCGTGTATGCCGGGATCGAGGTGACGTCGCCCGAAGCGATCCGAGACCTCCCCGGGCGCCCCACCACCCACGTCAATTGGCGTGTCCTGCCCGAAGGAGCACCGCCGGGAACGGAGCAGTTCGAGTATGTGCGCTCCGCGACTATCGAACCCGAATCCCGTATTTGGGCCGCCGGTGAAGCGGCTGCGATGCAGCGAATCCGACGCCATCTCTTCGACGATCGCGGCGTGGAGCGCTCCCGCACCATGATTCGGGGCTATTGGAAGCGCACACCCTGATGACCGAGTTGTTGGCCCGATAGCTGCGGACCGCCTGGACGCGTAGAGTGCACGGCGGTTTGGTCTCAAGAGAAGGGCACCGAGGATGTTGGAAGCAATGGACAAGAGCTCGGGGAATGTCCTTGGGTTCAGAATGATCGGGGATGTCACGAAGGCGGATTACGAGACGCTCGATCCCGCCGTCGATGCGGCCGTCAAGCAGTACGGCTCCGTCAACTTGCTGTTCGACTTGACTCAATTCCACTGGGAGAAGGCGAACGCGTGGGGGTCTGATCTGGATTTCGGTCACACCTACAAGGACAAGATCGACAAGATGGCGATGGTTTCCCTCGCCAAGTGGGTCAAACATCTCGCGAAGCTCGCGGAACCCTTCTACGCCAAAGAGATCAAGGCCTTCCGGAGCGTGGATGACGCGTGGGATTGGTTGAAGGAGTAGCAGCTCGCGGGGATCGCTGGCGCCTTGCCACCTACTCGGCCGACTTGCTCAATTGCGGGACTGGTACCGGTAGTGGTTGATGGAAACGGCCCTCCGGAATCGTTGCCCCGCACCGAATCAGGCTGAGATTCCAGGTTGGTGACGAGCCGAGCGACCACCGAAGGAAGCCGGTCACCGCGCGTCCAGCCGCAATCGAACCGGGCGGCGATTGCAGCCCCAGCAGTCTGTTCATGTCGGCCGGGATCGTAGCGGTGGCGGCCCGCACCATCGTCTGATACGCAGGGAGGACGATGGACGGGAGTGGTGGTGAACGAAGGAAGTCAATCGCCTCGTGCATGCCCGGAGAGTCGGCGAGTGCGGTGTGTTCGTTGATCCAGTCGCGTAGACTGCTCGCCGTCGTCGGGATCGGATCGGCGCCGAGGAGCCGTCCGATACGTGCCTGCTCGGAGACGAAGCGATCCTGCTCCGTCTCCGACAGCGTGTCCGGACCAAACGACAGGTAGGCCTGCAAGAACGAGTCGGTCAAGGCGTTGTGGACCCATGCTGCGAACCCCGGAGCGTCTGCCGCATATCGGACGCCGCGATGGGATTCACCGTGAACCGGACGATGGGCGCGGCTCACGATTGCGATCGCCTGCTCGACCTCGGGAATCGCGCCGAACGTGGTTGCGGTGACGTATGCCGACGTCCGCGAAAGCCGCCCCAGCGGGTCTTCCCGGTAGCGCGAATGGTCGGACACCCCGGCGGCAACCTCCGGGTGCGCCGCTTGCACCAGCAACGCACGGACGCCGCCGATGAACGCCGAGGTGTCGCCAATAACCCGCCAACTCACGGAATCAGGTCCGCACAGTCCCGGGTCGCCGTAGTAGTCCAGCGTGTTGGCCAGCGGATAGCTTGCGTGTTTGAACAGACCTGACGTGGTTTGGGCAACGCGTGCCCGAAAGAATTTGAGGGGTTGTTGGAGCATCTGTTTGAGTTCTCGGAGAGGGACGTTCTGTCGCACGGAACTTACCGCCGAACGGTTCGCCGGGATTCCGACCGGCGGTCGTTCGCTGGCTTCAGCGCATCGTTGAGATGTCGGATGGCGGTCCCCGCTAGCGCTGCGGTTGCGGTGGCAGCGAGGGCAGCGATGCCGGTCCCGCCGACGAGGACAAACCCGGCGACCACGGCCGACCCGGCTACACCGCGTGCCACAGTGACCCGCCAGCGAAGGAGAGTTCCGGTATGGCGATCCGTGGGCGATGTCGGCGGCGGAGCAGGAATCACCACGAGCACCGAAATGACGGTCGCCACTAGAACGATCGAGGCCGTGGTGCCCGGCGCCGCCCACGTTCGCTCGATATCGGAGACGATTCCGACAACGGTGAAAGCGGCTGCGGCCGCTAGTGCAATCACAATTGCTCGCGAGAGCCGTTGCTCGCCGACAAGAACGCCGACGACGATCGCGGCGACACCGGTGGCGCCGATCAGGTCCGTTCCGAGGAGCCCTGAGATAACAATGATCCCACCGATATCGAGCGGGCGAAGCGGCGTACCGACCGTGCCGGCCGCGATGCGCGTTCCGAGCAAGACCCCTGTGGAGACGAGGAGGGAAGCCGGGCCGAGGACGAGGAAGAGCACGACCGACAGCGGAATAGCGATCGCTGCCGACGCCGGATGGTCGGGATCCAACTCGCGGGCGATCGCCCACGCGAGGAATACCCCAACCGCTGCTGTGAAGGGTCCACTGGCGACGTCGATGCCTACAAGGCCCGCAACGCCCACGATCATTGCGGTGGCGGCCGCCCCTGCGATCGCAAGCCGGTTTGAGGGGTAGCGGGGATCAACAACACGGGACAATGACGACAGCTGCTCGGGGTTCACTTCGACCAACTCCAGTCATTCAGGCGTTGGTATGTACTTCGTTGCAGATCCTCGCCTGGATGAGACAGCGGCTCGCCGTCGAGACTCAGTCGCCGTGAGCTTCGAACGTCGAGCTGACGGAATCAGTAGACGAGATCACCGCTCAGGAACGCCGCCGTCTCGGGTTGTTGTGGGTCCGAGAAGAATCGTTTGGTGGCGGCGATCTCCACGATCCTGCCATTGACCATCAGGGATGTGCGGTCCGCAATCCGCCGAGCCTGGAACGGGTCATGGGTCACGAGGAGGATCGTGCTACGGCGGCTGCGATTCTCGGAGCGCACGATCTCTTCGATGAGACCGACGTTGTAGCGATCGAGGTTGCCGGTCGGTTCGTCGAGGAGGAGCACCGCGATGCTGCGACCTCGCCGTCGATCTCGAACCAGACGTTGAATTGTGGTTCCATCCGAGTCTCGGTGGTGGGTTCAATCGGCAGCGTACCGCACAGCTTTGTCGCTGTTCCGCCGAACACCACCCTCTCAACCCGTGGCGAATCGAACCTGCAGGGTGACGGCGACTTGTTGCTGACCCGCTTCGATCGGCGTATCGAGCCCTGCCGCTTCCGAGACAGCGAAGTCGCGGTAGACGGGGACAGGCGCCACATTCGAGAACGATTCGGTGATCATCACCGCTTCCCCGAGCGTGATCCCTGCAAGAGTCGCGAGTTGTTCGGCCTTGGCAACGGCATCGTCCCACGCCGCGGACCGAGCGGCCGCGATGAGTCCCGTGTCGTCCTCGATTGAGAAAGAGACACCGGAGACCTGGATCTCGTCGCCGACGCTGGCAACCGTTGCGTCGATCACGGAACCCGCCGAATCGAGATCACGAATCTTGGCGACCACCGTGTTGTCAACCCGGTAACCGACGAGACGGCGCTGGTCGCTCGAGTAGTCGTATTCCGGGTAGATCGAGTAGTTGGCGGTCTGGATGTCGTCGGCCTCGACACCGGTTGCCTCGAGTGAGCTGATCAATTCGTCGGCGAGGGCGGCGGCATCCCCGACGGCCTGTTCTACGGTGGGTCGCAACACCGATACGCCGAATCTCATCTGAAGCGTGTCGGGTGTTCCGTAGACCTCACCTGTTCCGGATACCGCGATGCCGCTTGCGCCGGCACCATCGGCCCCGGTGTTCTCGACCGTCACGTCCGGTGTGCAGGCTGCGAAGAGCATCGACGCCGCAGCGATCGCGATGACTGCCATCCGTCTCACGGTTACCTCCGTTCGGGTGTCTCCGATAGGACGATCGTAGGGCGGTGAGCGGTTCCCGGCGCGGCAGGACAAGATGCCCCCGCCAGATCCTCACGAAATGCTCATCTAGCACTTGGTTGGCCTTCACATTGATGAGCTTGACTTCCGGTCGGAATCGAGATCAGGAGAGATCTGATGAATGCAAAATCCCTATCTGCTCCGGGGCTGTTCCTCGCTGCGACCGCAATGATTGCGCTGATCGGTGTGGTGGCGGTCACCGCCGGCGCCTCGTCAGTAGATGAGTCCGACTCGGGCCCCGTCTCGGTGACGGCGGCCGAGTCTTTGAGTGCGGTCAGCGAATCCGAGATCCCCGGCGAAGCGGAGGCCGACGGCTTGGTCTTCATGCTGGAGGAGGAGAAACTCGCCCGCGACGTCTATATCACTCTCGAGGAGATCTGGGATGCGCCCGCCTTCTCGAACATTGCGGCGGCGGAGCAGCGACACATGGATGCGGTCCTCGGTCTGGTCAACACCTACAGGCTTGACGATCCGATGTACGCCGACACCGTCGGCCTCTTCGAGAATCGGGAGTTGCAGACGATGTACGACGACCTCGTGAGCATGGGCTCGGAGTCGATCGAGGCGGCGCTCGAGGTTGGCGCCATCATCGAAGAGGTCGACATCGCTGATCTCGAGGAGTATCTGGCAGAGACAACGTCGGAGGACATCACACGCGTGTACGAGAATCTCTTGCGCGGCTCCCGTAATCACCTGCGCGCTTTCGTCTCACAGCTCGAGGCGGCCGGTGTCGATCGTGCGCCGTACCTGCTGGAAGCAGAGGACTACGAATCGATCCTCGCGTCGGGCACAGAACGGGGAGCCGGCAGCCGCGGATCGGGCGGCTCAGCGTCCGACGTGCAGCAAGGATCAGGTGGGCGAGGGCGAGACCCACAGAGCGACGGTCGCGGCCTCGGAGATACCGGATGGGGTGGCGGCGAACGCGGGGGTCGAGGCTGACGTTTCACCTTCCGTTGCCCCGACGCCGGTGTCGTTCTACGGCGCCGGCGTTCACGCGTCAGAATGCGAGCGCCACAATGGCTCCCACGGCGAACCCGACGCCGACGGTTTGAACGGCAGTCGGACGCTCATGAAGGATGACGATCGCCGCCAGCGCCGTGAAGACGGGGTACAGGGACGACAGGACCGAGTTGACACCGAGGGGACCGCGCTGGAGCGCGATCGCGATCGCGATGTTGGCCGACATGTCGAGGCTTCCCAATAGCACCAAGAGACCGAGGTCGCGTCCTTTCGGCGGCGCGATCGACTTCGTGACAAACGCAACGACGAATGCGAGCGGCACCGCGACAAGGCGAGCGCCGACGAGCGGCCAGAGGCCAGACTCTGCTGAGGTCTGACTCAAGGCGATGAAGAAGAATCCGAACGTTGCTCCGGCCAGCATGGCTCGGGCGACGATCCGAGGATCGGCACCTCTCGCCCCACGTTCGGCGCCAACCAGGAGGACGGCGCCAAGGGCGAGGGCAATTCCGATCCACTGACGGGAGGTGGGGGCTGTACCTTGGGCGAGGTCGAACATCACTGGGATCGCTGCGGCGGTTGCTCCGGAGATTGGGGCAACGATCGTCATCGTTCCTGCGGCCAACGTCGAGTACAGGATCGCCAATCCAGCAAGACCCGCGACTCCGGCTGCGGAACCCCAGAGGAAGTCGGCGGCGGTCACCTCTTCCGCGGGCACGACGAACAGTCCGACAATCAACACCGCGACGCCGATGAACATCGACCAGGCCGTCACTCTCCACAAAGCCATTCGCCTCGTGGCAAACCCGCCGACGAAATCGCCGAGGCCGTAGAACGCCGCCGAGGTGAGCGCGAGGAGTTGACTCATGGAGCCAGGGAGCGTACCGGCGAAGCCCGAGCTGGGACTCGCGACCGGAATGACGTAGGAGCGAAGACCGTGTTCCTATGGTGCCATCGCGGGGTAGCGTCGGATCATGCCCAATCGACTCGTGCACGCAGCATCTCCCTACCTCCTTCAACACCGAGACAATCCGGTTGATTGGTGGGAGTGGGGGAGTGAGGCGTTCAGAGAGGCCGCGGACCGGGACGTGCCCGTGCTGCTTTC
>CBFDAN010000103.1:0-6477 GCA_965602815.1 uncultured bacterium | reverse complement strand
TAGCGTCTCGTCCTTCATCTCTCCTGAACTCCAGTCCGGCCGTCCCGAAACCTCACGGGCGCGCACCGCCTGGTCCGTGACTAGTCCTTCTGATCTGGACACGTTGTGTCTCGACGGCCACGCAGAGTATTCGTATGGTGGACCCAGATCGAAGGCACCGGGCGAAACACCCGGCCTCGGTTCGGGCTTGGGCAGGGGGAACGGTGGAGAGGCCGGGGGCCAAGTGGTTCCCGGCCTCAGCCTTTGATGGGCCCCACGCCCCTCTATCATGGATTCCTCGCCGGAGGAATCGATGACCGAGGGGCAAGATGAAGCCAACGTACGACCCGAGCGCCGTCGAGTCGCGCTGGTACACCGTCTGGGAGGACGCTGGCTCATTCCGGCCTGAGGTCAACCCGGAGGGCGAGCCGTACTCGATCGTCATTCCGCCGCCCAACGTCACGGGTGTGCTCCACATGGGCCACGCACTCGATCTCTCGATCCAGGATGTCCTCATACGCCGCAAGCGGATGCAGGGCTTCGCCGCCCTCTGGCTCCCCGGCACTGACCACGCGGGCATCGCGACGCAGAACGTTGTCGAGCGGGAGCTCGCCAACGAGGGCATGAGCCGTCACGATCTCGGCCGCAAACGATTCATCGAACAGGTGTGGGCGTGGAAGGCGAAATCGGGGAATCGCATCACCGAGCAGATGCGGACCATGGGGTTCTCGACCGATTGGACCAGGGAGCGGTTCACGTTCGACGACGGGCTCTCCCGTGCGGTGCGCAAGGTGTTCGTCTCGCTCTACGAAGACGGGTTGATCTATCGGGACAACCGGATCATCAACTGGTGCCCTCGATGCCACACGGCGATCTCGGAGATCGAGGTCGAACACGAGGACGAGGTGGGCGAGCTCACACACATCAGGTATCCGTTCGCCGACGGCGACGGCTCCATCACGGTGGCGACAACCCGACCGGAAACGATGCTCGGTGATAGCGCCGTGGCGGTCCACCCGGATGACGACCGGTATCGCGATGCGGTCGGCCGGATGATCCGCCTTCCGCTCCTCGATCGTGAGATCCCCGTCGTGGCCGACGAAGGTGTCGAGCTGGACTTCGGGACGGGCGCCGTCAAGGTGACTCCCGCCCACGATCCGCTCGACTTCGAGATCGGCCGACGGCACGGCCTTGAGGAGATCCAGGTGATCGACACCGAGGCGCGCATCACGAAGCGCGGCGGACCGTTCCAGGGCCAGGATCGCTTCGAGGCCCGTGAAGCCGTTCGTCATGAGCTGAGGAAGCGCGGGTTCCTCGAGCGCATCGATGATCACCACCACTCGGTTGGGCACTGCTCCCGATGTGGAACGGTTGTGGAACCCTTGCTCTCGCTCCAGTGGTTCGTCAAGGTCGAGCCACTGACGATCCCTGCCATCGAGTCGGTCAAGGAAGGCCGCACCCGGTTCATTCCGAAGCGGTGGGAGAACAACTACTTCCATTGGATGGAGAACCTGCGCGACTGGTGTATCAGCCGCCAGCTCTGGTGGGGCCACCCGATCCCCGCCTGGTACTGCGACGACTGCGACGCCGTCGTGGTGTCGGAGGAAGATCCCACGAGCTGCACGGCATGTGGCAGCTCGTCGCTCACCCAGGACGAAGACGTGCTCGACACGTGGTTCTCCTCGCAGCTGTGGCCATTCTCGACGATGGGGTGGCCGGACGCTACGGACGACCTTGCGAAGTTCTATCCGACGGACGTCCTTGTCACTGCATACGACATCATCTACTTCTGGGTCGCACGGATGATGATGATGGGTCCGTATGTCACCGGCGCGGAGCCCTTCGGGGACATCTCGATCCATGGGCTCATCCGGACCGCCGACGGGCGGAAGATGTCGAAGTCGTCCGGCAACGCCCTCGACCCACTCGTGCTCGTCGACCGGTACGGAGCCGATCCGCTCCGGCTTGCGCTCATCCAGGCGGCTGCGCCGGGTCACGACGTCCCGTTCGACGAAGCGTGGGTCGATGCGACGCGGCGCTTCGGGAACAAGCTCTGGAATGCGCTCCGGTTCGCGGCTGAACACATGGAGATCCGGGAAGTGCCGGCCGACGGTGGTTATCCGGACGCACCGGGACCGGAGGACGCCTGGATACTGCAACGGCTCGGCGACGTCACCGCTGAGTTCGACCGCCTCTTCGATGAGTACCGGTTCTCTGATGCCTACGGCCTCCTCTACAACTTCGCGTGGGCCGAGGTGTTCGATTGGTACCTCGAGATGGCGAAGACGGCGATGCGCGACGACAAACGCGCCCCGGCGACTCGCTCCACGCTCGGTGTGTTCCTCAGGGATCTGCTGAAGCTGTTCCACCCAGCGATCCCATTCCTTACCGAAGAGCTCTGGAGCGAACTCGGTGACGGCAGTCTGCTGATCACCTCATCGTGGCCGGAACCGCCGGTCGTTGAGGGCCCGCAGAGCATGGGGACGCTCCAGGATCTCGTCGCGCGGCTTCGTCAATTCCGATCCGAGCATCAGATCAGTCCGAAGGCACCGATCGAGGTCACCGTGCACGATCCGGATGCCGTGGCCGAGTCATGGTGGTCCGAACATCTCGCCGCGTTGACGGGGTGCACGATCGTGTACGGCAGTCCTCTCGAGGGAGGCGCAGTCAGTCGCGTTATCGCAGGACAGGTTCAGGCGTTCATCCCGCTCGAAGGCCTCGTGGATGTGGATGCCGAGCGGGAGCGGCTGAAGAAGGCGCTCGCTGACGGCGAGGCTGATCTCGAACGCTCACGATCCAAGCTGGCGAACCCGAACTTCAGGGACCGAGCTCCGGCAGATGTCGTCGAGGGCGAGGAAACAAAGGTGGCTGCCGGCGAAGAACGATCGGCGAAGCTGCGGACCCAACTCGAAGAGCTGGGTTGACATGGATCCGGCAATTCCCAGAATCGAGACTCGCGAGGATGCCGAGGCGTTTCTCGATGACCGTATCGGGCAGGGCGTAAGGCCCGGACTTGAGCGGATCGCCGGGTTGGTCGGGTTCATGGGCGACCCCCACCTCGAATACCCGGTGATTCAGGTTGCGGGCACCAACGGCAAGACCACGGTGACGCGCCTCGTTGCCGACATCCTCGGGGCGCATGGGATCCGCGCCGGGACCTTCACCTCGCCCCACCTCCACCGGGTCGAAGAGCGCTTCTCCGTCGACGGCAGGCCTATCACGGCAGAGGAGTTCACCCGAGCCGTCGCCGACATTGCCTGGTTTGTGGAGGAGTACGAACGTCGGTCCGGGAGCGGGGTCACCTACTTCGAGGTCACGGCGGCCCTCGCATTCTCGGTGTTCGCCGGCGTCGCCCTCGATGTTGCAGTCATCGAGGTGGGTATGGGCGGTCGCTGGGATGCCACCAGCGTTGTCGATCCCAACGTCGCTGTGATCACGGGAATCGCACTCGACCACGTTGAATACCTCGGTGAGACGGTCGGTGAGATTGCTGGCGAGAAGGCGGCGATCATCGGCGACGCGTCGGCGGTGGTGACCGGCCCGCTCCCGCCGGCGGCCGAAGGAGCCATCACCGCCCGCGTCGAAGAGGCGCAAGCCACCTGGTACCGCAGCGGGGACGGGTTTGCGGTCGCTGACGCCAACGTTGCGGTTGGTGGCTGGGTGGTCGACATCGACGGTATCTACGGGTCGTACGCCGACCTCTACCAGCCGATCCACGGGCGACACCAGGTCGATAACCTGGCGACGGCCGTTGCGACGGCAGAGGTGTTTCTTGGGCGCGCCCTCGACCTCGATGCGCTCCGAACGGCTCTCGGAGCCACCGCTCAACCCGGCCGAATTGAGGTGGTGCACCATCGCCCGCTCGTTGTGGTCGACGGAGCCCACAATCCGCAGGGCATCGAAGGTCTGGCAGAAACCCTCAGGGACGAGTTCCCGGACGCTCACTGGCAGATCGTCGCGGGCATGCGGGGCCGACGGTCGCCGGGCGAAGTCCTCGAACCGCTCGGCAGCATTGCAGGGCATCTATGGGCGACCGCCCCGGACGACCCGGGGGCCATCGACCCCGAGCAGATCGCGGCCTCCGCAGGTCCGGCGCTCGGCTCCGAATCCACGGTCGTTGCAGGTGTTCCTGAGGCGGTGGCCGCGGCCATGGAGGCGGCCGGAAGTGACGGTTCCGTGGTTGTCACCGGATCGCTCTATGTAGCGGGCGAAGCTCGGGCGGCGCTCGTTGGAACGGATTTCCGACCGTCGGGAGTTCACGTCCGCTTCGAAGCTGAGACCGACGACGAATTCGACATCGATGATGATGAGTGGGTCGACACCGGCGACGCCTGGACGGAAGGCGGCGGTGGGGAGTAGCCTCTCCGCCCATGTCAATCGAATCAACCTTTGTGATGGTGAAGCCGGATGGCGTGCGCCGCGGTCTGGTCGGCGAGATCATCTCCCGTTTCGAGCGCAAGGGTCTGACACTCGACCGGATGCGGATGTTGACGATCGACGAAGAGTTGGCGTCCCGCCACTACGCCGAACACGTCGACAAGCCCTTCTTCGGCGAGCTCGTCGAGTTCATCACCAGCGGCCCGGTCGTGGCGATGCAATGGACGGGGCCTTCTGCGGTGTCCGTCTCGCGTACGCTCATGGGCCCGACGAATCCGGCCGAGGCGCCTCCGGGGACGATCCGCGGCGACTACGGTCTGGTCATCACCGAAAACGCCGTGCACGGATCGGATTCACCAACGAGCGCCGAACGAGAATTGGGGATCTTCTTCGGCTGATCCAAGACCGCTAGACGCTCGCGCAGGTACACTGACGGCACACTCCCAGGGAATGCTCCCATGAACAGTCTTCTGTCTTTCGCAGGCCGAGATATGGCGATCGACCTCGGCACTGCAAACACGCTTGTGTTTGTGCGCGGCCAAGGCATCGTCCTCAACGAGCCGTCGGTGGTCGCAATCAACACGCGCGACAACCGGCCGCTCGAGGTCGGGATGGCTGCGAAGCGGATGATCGGACGGACCCCGTCCTACATCCAAGCCATTCGGCCGCTCCGCGACGGCGTTATCGCAGACTTCGACGTCACCGAAAAGATGCTTCGCTACTTCATCGACAAAGTCCACACCGGCCGGTTCGCAGCTCGCCCGCGTATCGTCATCTGCGTCCCGTCCGGTATCACCGCTGTCGAACGCCGGGCGGTAGAGGAGGCGGCGTATCACGCAGGGGCCAGGCGGGCGTACACGATCGAGGAGCCCATGGCTGCTGCGATCGGTGTGGGTCTTCCGGTTCACGAGCCGACCGGCTCGATGGTGGTCGACATCGGCGGTGGCACCACCGAGGTAGCCGTCATCTCGTTGGGCGGCATCGTCGTATCGAAGAGCATCCGAATCGGCGGAGACGAACTCGACGATTCCATCATCCAATGGGTCAAGAAGGAATACAGCCTCATGCTCGGCGAAAGGACTGCCGAGCAGGTGAAGATGGCCATTGGATCAGCCTGGCCGTACGCCAACGAGCCGGCCGCGGAAGTCCGGGGCCGTGACCTGATCACCGGGCTCCCGAAGACCATCGTCCTCTCCAGCCAGGAGATAAGAGAGGCGATCGAGGAGCCGGTTGAAGCGTTCATCGATGCTGTCAAGTACACCCTCGACAAGACACCGCCCGAACTCGCTGCCGATGTCATGGAACGCGGCATCGTGATGGCAGGCGGCGGAGCCCTCCTCCGCGGTCTCGATCAACGCCTCGTCCACGAGACGGGAATGCCGATTGTGACGGCCGAGCGTCCGCTGCAGAGTGTTGTCCTTGGTTCGGGGGCGGTCCTGGAAGAGTTCGACGTACTCCATGTCGTGCTCCAATCCAGTGGCCGTGTGTGACGTGGCCAGCCGCCGGAACTGATGTTTCCCTCCGGTAGACGCCTCGACCGCGCAACGGCACTCTTTGTCTCGCTGTTGGCCGCGGGGTTCCTCGTAGCGACCTTCGACGTTCGCGCTTCGGGTGACAGCGCCACGACGGTGCTGCGGGGCGGGGCACAAGCACTTGCAGAACCGATCCAGAGCGGAATCGACTTCGTCGTCCGTCCGGTTGTCGGGTTTGTCGACGGCATCTCGAATGTGGCGGGACTCCGCGATCAGAACGAACGGCTCGAAGCTGAGGTGCAGAGTCTTGAAGCTCGACTCCTGGAGACGTCGGCACTCGAACGGCGGGTGGCCGAGCTTGAGGCGATCAACGACCTCGCGCCGCCAGAGGGGCTCGCAACCGTGACGGCTCGCATCTATTCGTCCGGTCCGTCCACGTTTGACCAGGTTCGATTCATCAACAAGGGGTCGTCTGACGGGATCATCGAAGGGCAAGCCGTTATCGATGAGAGCGGTCTTGTTGGTCGTGTCGACCTCGTCACCGGCTCCTCGGCGAGAGTCCGTCTCGTCACCGATCCGCTGGTTTCGGTCGGGGTTCGAGTTCAGGACACGAACCAGACCGGCGCGGCGACAGGGCGGGGTGATGATG
>CBFDAN010000102.1:0-6504 GCA_965602815.1 uncultured bacterium | reverse complement strand
CCCGACGAGGAGCAGCGTCGTCGACAGCCCGAAGACCCACAGCACCCACGGCAGCGCGAGGCGGCGCGGCGTCAACCAGCGGCCCGGGCGTCTCGTGGGTTCGATTGGTCGATTCATGAGCAAAACCCCCGGATCGAATACGGGGGCCTCCCAACAGGGTATCGAGCACACGGATTAGCCCAACTCCGTTTGCTGGCTACCGTCCCGCCGGTGAACGACATAGACCTCGTTGAGATTCTCGATCTGAACCGCCTCTTGGTCCTCATGGTCCTCGCCATGGGCCTCGCCATGGTCGTCGGAAACGGCTTCGCTATCTGGCAGCACCACCGCGGCAACAAGCCGAAGGGTGAAGAGGGCGAGTTCCGAGGGCCACGGGCCTATTGGCTCGTCGGTGTCGGCCTTGTGATGACAACCTGGGGCCTGCTGTCGCTTTAGCCGGCGTTCTTGCGCAGCTACGGGAAGCAGGCTCCCGCTGTCTTTGCAAGAACGGGAAAGGCGTGTGGTCGCTACAATCGCAGACGCCTGCGGGTGTAGTTCAATGGCAGAACATCAGCTTCCCAAGCTGAATACGGGAGTTCGATTCTCCTCACCCGCTCCACACTTCGCCATGATCGCGCACCCCAACAGTCCTAGGGTTCCCGGTCGAGGCCCAGACCGTGCTTGCGCCTGATCGTTCCTCCGAATTCCAACATACGCTCCGAAATGACATCCCAATGACTCATTCCCCCGTCGCCGCCGTTGTCTTCGATATCGGTGGTGTGTTCGTCGACTGGAACCCCGAGTACCTCTATGCCAAGGTCATTCCCGACCCCGATGAACGCCGGAAGTTCCTCAGCGACGTGTGCACGCCCGAATGGAACTTCGCTATGGACGCGGGGACCTCAGTGAGCGAAGAGGTCGCGAAGCTCGCAGCAGAAAGGCCCGAATACGCCAACCTCATCAATCCATGGTGGGATCGGTGGCGCGAGATGCTCGGAGACGAGATCCCGGGAACGCGAGCGATCGCTGAGCGCGTTCGGCGGTCCGGCACGCCGGTCTACGCGCTCACGAACTGGAACGCGCAGACGTGGGAGCTTGGTCTTGCGGAATTCCCCTTCCTCGGTGAGATCTTCCACGGAATCGTCGTCTCCGGCCGCGAAGGTGTTACAAAACCGGATCCACGCATCTTCGAGATCTTGAGCAGCCGATACGATCTCGACCCGGAGACCACCGTCTTCATCGACGACTCCCCGAAGAACGTCTCCGCCGCCGCAGACCTCGGATATCGGTCCCACCTCTTCGCCAAGGCGACCGAACTCGGGATCTGGCTCGAGGAACTCCATGTTCTCTAGCGAGGACGGAGCAACCAACCCGGCGATCTCGCGCAACGCGGCAGAGGAGGGCGCCGACCATGGGTGACGGGAAACCTACGGCCAGCACGTTCAGCCTGTTCCGCCGCTACTTCTGGAAGCCGCCCCGCGCCCACGGTGAAGTCATCGAGGACCGCAGCGTCAGCTTCCTCGAACTCTTCTACGACCTCGTCTACGTAGTCGTCATCGCCCGAGCGGCGCACACCCTGGCCGAACACGTCTCCTGGCGCGGCGCCGCGGACTTTGCTGTCGTCTTCGGCCTGATCTGGATCGCTTGGCTGAACGGCACGATGTATCACGACCTCCACGGACGACAGGACGGACGCACCCGGACCTTCGTGTTCATCCAAATGGCACTCCTCGCCCTCCTGGCTGTGTTCACAAGCGAAGCGACCGGAGCGGACGGCGCTCCGTTCGCTCTCACCTACGCGGCGTTCCTCGTCGTCCTGACGTGGCTCTGGTACTCGGTGCGCCGGCAGGACTCGGAAGAGTATTCCGGCATCACCGGCCCCTACCTGGCCGGGATGATCGCGTCGATCACAGTGGTCGCCATGAGTGCCGCCCTGTCGAACGACGCCAGACTCGTCGTGTGGGCGATCGTCGTCGTGGGGTGGGTCGTCGGAGGTATCGCCCTGCAACAACTCCAGATCGAAGGCACCGATCTTGGTCTCACGCCGACCGATTCCTTGGTCGAGCGGTTCGGCCTGTTCACGATCATCGTGCTCGGTGAGGTCGTGGTTGGTGCGGTCGAGGGGATCTCGGACGGCGAGCGGACGACGCTCGCCATCGTCACCGGCATGATCGGTCTGAACATCGGATTCGCATTCTGGTGGACCTACTTCGACTTCGTCGGCGATCGGCGCCCCCGAACCGACGGCGGCCGCCTCGCCCATTGGATATTCGGCCATCTCCCCACAACGATGTCTATTGCAGCGGTCGGTGCGGCGATGGTGAGCCTCGTCGAACACGCAGCAGACGACAGAGCCCCTGCCGCAAGCGCGTGGTTGCTTTCCGGCGCCGTTGCACTCGGATTGGTTTCCCTGATCTCGATCGTGCGCGCGCTCAGCGACTATGTCCGATTCCCCACCGTGTACGGCCCGCTCACGTGGGGGCTGGCCCTCGCGGCGGGCACCAGCATCCTCGTTGGTGCGCTGCGACCCGCTCCGTGGCTGCTCGCGCTGCTGCTCGTTGCGGTCCTCTCTGCGGTTTGGCTGTTCGCCATCGGCCTTTGGGTGAAGAACGGCGATCCGGACACGCACATTCCGGCGACCGACTGAGGAGACGCCTGCCACCCGAATCGCCCGGGTCTGCGGACTTCGGGCGACAGTTATCATGCGCGGCCATGATCTTCTCCGACCGGACGATTCTCGAGGCCATCAATGATGGCCGTGTCTCGATTGATCCGTTCGACCCGGACCTTGTCCAGCCTTCGAGTGTCGACGTCCGCTGTAACCACCACTTCCGCGTCTTCGAAAACCATCGATATCCGCTCATCGACCCGAAAGCGCTTCAGAGCGACTTGACCAAGGAGGTCCGGGCGACCGAGGACAGCCCCTTCATCTTGCATCCAGGTGAGTTTGTGCTCGGTACGACGCTGGAGACGGTTCACCTCGGCGATGACGTCGTTGCCCGCCTCGAAGGCAAGTCGTCGCTCGGTCGCCTGGGCCTGCTCATACACTCGACCGCCGGATTCATCGACCCCGGGTTCCACGGCCAGGTGACGTTGGAACTCTCGAACGTGGCGAACCTGCCGATTGCCATCTACCCGGAGATGAAGATCGGGCAGATCAGCTTCTACCAGATGACAACGGCAGCCGAGCACCCGTACGGGTCGGCGGCCCTGGGGTCGAAGTACCAGGGCCAAACCGGACCGACAGCCAGCCGGATGCATCGCGATTTCAAGGAGGGGGACGGTGGCCAGACCTGAAGTTGCGCGCGTTGCTTCGATCATGCTCGACTGCAACGACCTCGACAGCATGGTGAGGTTCTGGGGGGCGGTCCTCGACGTCAAGGTCAAGAATCGTTTCCCGAACTACGTATGGATGACGCGGATCTCTCGTGGTGGACCAGCCCTCGCCTTCCAGCACGTCACAGAGGAGAAGGCCAGCAAGAATCGGCTTCATCTCGACCTCAGCACCGACGATCCCGAATCACTCGTTGCCCACGTCGAGCAACTCGGCGGCCAACGTCTCGAGGATCACGAGATCGCAGGCTTCCACTGGACCGTGTGTGCAGATCCGGAAGGCAACGAGTTCTGCGTCACGAAGACGCACTGACGGGATCGGCGTTCAGACTCAGCTGGCTTCCGCCGGTCCTTCTGCCTCGTCCACATCTCGCGACTCCTTCGCTTTTCGAGCCACGAAGTACTTCGCCTGCGGGTGGTGGGCGATGAGCGCCGATGTCGTCTGCTCCGGTTGGTACTGATATCCGGTGTGTTCGCCAACCGTCACGCCGATTCGGTCGGCTTCGAGGAGGTCGGCGACACGTTCGTTGTCTTCGAGGTCGGGGCACGCCGGGTAGCCCCATGAGTACCGGCCGCCGCGGTACTGCTGTCGGAACAAGCCGGAAACGGTCGGTCCGTCCTCATCGCCGAAACCCCACTCCACACGGATGCGACGGTGCCAGAGTTCGGCCAGCGCCTCCGCCATCTCAACACCAAGGCCGTGGAGGAGCAGGTAGTCGCGATATCGGTCGGTCTCGAACAACGTTTCAGCGCGTTGCGACACCTCATGGCCCATCGTGACAATGTGGAACGCGGCGTAGTCGCACTCGTCGGACCGGATCGGGCGGAAGAAGTCGGCGATACACAACCACGGCTCGCTGCGCTGACGCGGGAATCGGAAGCGCGTTTGTTCATCCGCGCGAGTTGTGTCGGTCCACACGACGAGTTCGTCACCATCGGCGTTGACCGGGTAGTAGCCGTAGACGACCTGCGGATGGAGCAGCCCCTTCGCCCGTGCCTTCTCCAGCCGCTCTCTGAGGAGAGGGCGAAGCCTCACCCGGAACTCGTCATCGGTCTCGCCGTTCTCCGGCCGGAACTGCCATTGGTTGCGGAAGAGCGCCGTCTCGTTGATGTACGAAGCGATCTCGTCCAGTCCGATGCCTTTGACGACACGGCTTCCGAGGAACGGGGGTTCGAACACCGGACCATCAATGGCGACTGAGGGGGCGCGTTCCGGCACCGGTGCTGTCGGTTCAGCTCTCGTCACGGCGCGCCGGGGGCGTCCAACCGCAGGTGCGTCGGCGCCCTCAACAATCTGTTGCATGGCGTCCAGGCCGGAGAAGGCGTTCTTCCCGTAGTAGAGGGGTCCTGGGTAGCGCTTCCTGAGATCGTGTTCGACGTAGGAGCGGGTGAGCGCGGCACCACCTAGGAGAACAGGCACGGATCCCAGGTTCCGGCGGATCAATTCGTCGAGGTTGTCTCGCATCACCAGGGTGCTCTTCACAAGCAGCCCGCTCATTCCGATGGCATCCGCCTCGGTTCGTTCGTAGGCGTCGATCAGTTCGTTCACATGAACTTTGATGCCGAGATTGTGAACCTCGAATCCGTTGTTCGAGAGAATGATGTCGACCAGGTTCTTTCCGATATCGTGAACGTCACCGGCAACGGTTGCCAGCACGACCGATCCCCGTGTCGCAACCTCCGCCCGCTCCATCATCGGCTCGAGATAGGCAACCGATGCCTTCATCGTCTCGGCCGAGCGCAGCACGAAGGGAAGCTGCATGTCGCCCGACGCGAACAGCTCACCGACTTCCTTCATCGCCCGGAGCAGGACGTTGTTGACGAGCCCCAGGGGCGTGTGGCCGGCGGCTACCCCTTCGTCGAGGTCCTCCTCGAGGTTGACCCGATCGCCGTCGATGATCCGCTGCTCGAGGCGACGTTCGATCGACCACCCGGACCGCTCCTCATCCGTTGCCGAGTCCACGGTTGTGTCGCTCGATATGGCGAGCAACACTTCGAGCGGGTCGTAGTCGGACGTGCGCCGGTCGTAGATGAGGTCGACGCAGGCCTGGAGTTCGTCTTCCGGGATGAGGTGCAGCGGTTCGATCCGCCCAGCGTGCATAATCGCTGCGTCGAGTCCCGCCTCGAGACACTCGTGGAGGAAGACCGAGTTGAGAGCCTTTCGAGCGACTGGATTCAACCCGAACGACACGTTGGAGACACCGAGGATGGTGGAACTCGTCGGAAATTCTGCTTTGAGCCTGCGGATCGCCTCGATCGTCGCCTGCGCATCACCCCGAAGGTTGTCGTCTCCGGTTGAGAGGGGGAAGGTCAGTGCATCGAAGATGAGGTCTTCTGCCTCGAGTCCGTGCTCATCTACGGCAAGATCGTGGATGCGGCGGGCTACACGCATCTTCCACTCGACATCGCGCGCCTGGCCCTCCTCGTCGATCAGGAGGCAGACCACCGCTGCGCCGTGCTCCTTGGCTAGTTCGAGGACCTGCTCCGCCCGCGACCCGGGGCCGGTTCCGTCCTCGAGATTCAGGGAGTTGAGGACCGACCGGCCACCGAGGTGCTCAAGACCGGCCTGCATAACACTTGGCTCCGTCGAATCGAGCACCACAGGCACGGTGATCTCGGAAGCGAAACGAGCAGCGATGGCGCCCATGTCGTCGGTGCCGTCTCGTCCGACGTAGTCGACACAGAGGTCGACCAGGTGGGCGGACTCGGTCACCTGATCCTCGCCGATTGCCACACACCGGTCGATGTCGCCAGACAGCATGGCGTTGCGGAACGCACGCGATCCATTCGCATTGGTTCGTTCACCGACAATCAGGAACGACGTGTCCTGGGCGATTGGTGTTGAGCTGTAGAGCGAGGCAAGGGACGGAACGTGAACGACCTGGCGCTCCGCAGGAACCAACGGTTTGCAGGTCTCGATTACGGTCGCGAGGTGCTCCGGTGTCGTACCACAACAGCCACCAACGACCTGCACGCCGTATTCGACAATGAACCGAGCGAGGTGGTCGGCGAGCGCCCGGGCCGTGAGGTCGTAGGACACTTCTCCATCGACGATCGTGGGAAGACCGGCGTTGGGGATGACCGAGATCGGAACTCGCGACCACTCTGACAGGTAGCGGACCGGGCCGTACATCTCCTCCGGACCAGTCGCGCAGTTGAGTCCGACGACGTCCGGACGCAGCGCATCAAGTG
>CBFDAN010000101.1:0-6542 GCA_965602815.1 uncultured bacterium | reverse complement strand
GGACGATCTTGATGGCAAGTGCCACATAGATCACCAGGAGGACGATGAAGGCCAGTACGACTACTGCTGCTGCAGTCATTGTGCTCCCTCTCTCCTAGATGCTTCTTCTGGTTCTCGTTGTTCCTGTGACTATTCGGTTGTCGGGGGGATGGGCTTGACCACCAGTCGGGTCCCCCGAACCTCGACGATCTCCACCCGCGCACCCTTCGGGATCACGATGTCGGAGTCGACGGCTGCACGCCACTCTTCGGTGCCCATCCGGACCATGCCGGTCGTCTCGAGGTACTTCACGGGTTCGATCACCACCGCAAGCTTTCCGACGAAGCGGTTGGCCCCTGCGCGCGCTGCGACGCTGTCGTCCTGCTCCTTCCTGGCGAACCGTTGGAGGACTGCCAGGAATACGACAGAGATCACGACGAACGTGACCAACTGAATCGGCACGGACACGTCCAGGAAGGCGAGCACCGCCGCGGCGGCTGCGCCCACCGCAAACGGCAGGAGGAAGAAACCCGCGGTGAACAGCTCGCCGATGGCGAGCACCACGGCGGCGCCGATCCAGATCCATCTCCATTGTTCAGCGTCCACATCTGTTCCTTTCGGTGCGAGGATCGCAACGGCCGCAAACGCGATGCCGATCAATCCAATGGTGAGCAAGATCCACGTTGCGCTTGATCCGCTTTTGTCGTCTTCAGGTGGGCGAGTTCGCAGCGGACTCCGGTAGGCCGAGGCCCACTCCTCTGCAAACGTCGCGAGATCCGGTCCGACAACACTGTCGACCGTCTGCCCGGCGGCAACAGCTTCGTTGAGGTGATCATTCAATTCGTCGCGCATCTCGGCGACGCGTTCACTCGGCACTCCGGTGTCTCGCCAGTAGCGGGCGCACTCCGCGACGGTCTGGTCGACGCTGCGGTCAGTCATGCTCACCTCCGTTCAGTATTGCCGATACTCCTGCACTCAAATTCTTCCATTCGCCCGACCACTCATCCAGGCGCTCCCGACCGGACTCGATGATCCGGTAGTACTTCCTGGGAGGACCGCTTCCGTCCGCCTCCACAAAGTAGCCCTCGACAAGGCCGGCCCTCTGGAGCCGAGAGAGCGTCGGGTAGATGCTCCCGTCGCTCACGAGTTGGAGGCCTCGGTCCTTGAGCTTGGCCGCCATCTCGTATCCGTAGCTCGGTTCGTCTGCGATGAGTGAGAGCAGGCACATGTCGAGCACCCCTTTGAGGAGCTGCGAATTGTGGTCCACGGTCGGCTCCTTCCAAGTCTTGCGATGTCAGATATGGTGGTTCATTAGATACCTTGCATCAACATATATCATGGATTGAGCAGCTTGACAAGATGGTTTCTCGGGATGGTCCCCAGGGAGCGTCGATCGGTCTGAGCGCCGTCCTGTGAAGAGCGTCCTGGCCATTCAAGCGTCGGATCCACACGCCGGACGCCACTCGGTCTCCCCGAACACTTCGACCAGGAGTTGGTACAGGAAGGGGTCGTAGGCGCGGAGTTCGGCACGCGTGTCGATCTGGTTGTGCACCTGGTCCTTCTCGTCCGTTTCCTCGTTGTTCGCGTCGAAGAACGATTGGACTCCTTCGGCCCAGTACTGGTCCGAGTTGACCTCCGCGACGGTGTTTCGCCAAAGATCGGCTGCGATCGCACGGATGTAGGCATCCTCGATGGAGCGGTCGAGACTCGCGTCGACGGCGGCAATGCCGAAGCGCCGGATGGTCCACCCAAACTCGCGGACGAACATGTCTTCACCTTCGTAGCGGTCGGATTCGAGGCACAGCAGATTCTCCTCGGCGCCGGCGAAGACCGGGATCTCGTCGGTTCCCGGGAACGATCGCCCGAGACGATTCCAGTCGGTTCCCGGGTGCGTCGAGTAGAGGTCCTCGAACTCGGGCAGGACGGTGATCTGCTGATCCCTGCTGATGATCGAGACATGTTCGACAGAGGCGGCGATCGCCGCGGCGAAGTCGGGCCGGGCAGAGAGCAGAGCGCCCATCCGGTCGGCCGCTGCTTCCAGGGCACCTGCCGTGACCGACTCGGCGGCCAAGATGGTGATCCCCGTCTGCTCACACCTCTCCCGGTAGAAGTCTTCATCGGTTCCGATGGCACGAACCTCGCACTCCGGCTCGGGCACACGGGGCGGTGGTGTCGTCGGGGTGGCGACGGTGGTGGACAACGTTGTTGTGGGCGGAGCTTGCGTTGTTATTGCCTCGCTGGTGGTCGTTGTCGACATAGGAGCGAACGTGGTCGTCGTTGCGGCAGTCTCGCCGGAGGCTGATTGGCACCCGGCGACCAGCGCGGTCACCGCGGCCCCGAGCACGAGAGAACGAAGGATCTGCATCGGTCTGAGATGCTACGGCGCTTGATAGGTCAAGAGGCTTCTTGTGCAGGCGACACGTAGCATCTTCAGCAGAGTACTAAGTTGACGCCTGGGCTTGAGGGGTTGCAACGGTGGTCAATTGAGGTGGTAGGCACATGCGGACCCGTCACGACCGAATACTCGATCTCGCTCAGCGGCGGCTCCAGATGGGCGCCGACGCGGGAATCATCCACCGGCGGATCGAAGACAAGGAGCTCAGCGGCGCGACGATTACGA
Source organism: uncultured bacterium (assembly GCA_965602815.1). Classification (GTDB taxonomy): domain Bacteria; phylum Actinomycetota; class Acidimicrobiia; order Spongiisociales; family UBA5794; genus JAHEEL01. Next base: position 3,943 of record CBFDAN010000101.1, on the reverse strand, counting down.
TCGACGGTCGACCGCTTGTCAATTTCGGCTCGTGCTCGTACCTAGGCCTGGATCGAGATGACCGGCTCAAGAGAGCGGCCATTGACGCAACTCACCGTTACGGAACCAGCTATTCGTCGTCGCCGACCTACACGGCACTCCCGCTCTATGACGAGCTGGAGGATTACCTTCGTCAGATCACCGGTGGATCCGTCGCGCTTGTGCAAACGACGACGCTGGCCCATATCGCTGCATTGCCAATCATGGTTGCACCTGAGGATCTTGTCCTTGTAGATGCCCAGACACACGATTCGGTGCACCTCGCAACCCAGAATCTGAAGGGCGCGGGCACGCGAGTTGACTGCGTTCCACACAACGACGTTCGCGCTCTCGAGCGTCGACTCGAGGCGCTCGCGGGTACCTACCGCCACGTTTGGTACCTGGCAGACGGGGTCTACTCCATGCACGGCGACCTCGCACCCGTGAAAGAAGTCGCAGCGCTTCAGGATCGTTTCCAGAATCTCTACACGTACTACGACGATGCGCATGGGTTCGGCTGGCAGGGCGAGTTCGGAAGAGGCTACGTGCTTTCCGAGGTGCTTCTGAACGATCGAATGGTGGTCTCAGCCGGCTTTGCGAAGTCGTTCGGTTCAGTTGGCGCAGTGCTTGTGTTTGGCGATCCGGCGCAGGCACAACGCGTCCGCCTCGTCGGGGGCCCCCTCACCTTTTCGGGACCGATACCACCACCCGACCTGGGGGCCGCCACGGAGTCCGCGCGTATCCACGTTTCGCCGGATCACGCCGCACGCCAGACTCGCTTTCTTCGGGAAATCCAGTGGGTCCGTTCGGAGATCGTGCGACGCCAGCTTCCGGTGGCCTCACTCGCGACGAGTCCAATCTGGTTTGTCCGGATCGGAGCTCCGGAACGTGTCGCCGAGATGATTCTGCGGTTGATGTCGGATGGCTTCTACCTCAGTGCAGCCGCTTTCCCGGCCGTATCACTTGGCGAGGGGGGAGTCCGCTTTGCCCAGACTCTCCACACCACGCGGAGCCAACTCGGCGACCTCATGGACGCGATCGAGCATCATCTGCCGCAGGTGGCATCTTCTGCCGATATCGTCGTGGATCTCAGGGATGCCGCTGTCCTCGGAAAAGAAGCACCCCTCAGCGGGTCATGATTCCTTCATCAGTCGATTGATCTGGCCGATAGACAGCCCATGGACGTACACGCGCCATTCGCGCCGACGCGAGAGCCGATCCGCGTTCCGCGGTACGTCCTTGCCGCGTTCGTGTCGATGGTTCTTGCAGCTGTCGCGTTAATCCTCGCACCCTCGGACGTCGCGCATTCCTTTGCTCCTATTGGGATCCTGATCGGCGATGTTGTCGCCGGCATCGTCTTCGTTCGCCGCGCGCGATACCTAGTCGGCAGGGAGCGACGTGCCTGGACATTGGTCGGAATCGGCCTGATCACGGCGACAAGCGGTATCGCCTTTCTGGCAGTCCAGATCATCGTCGGCGGCGACCCCGCCACGTTCGGCGTGTCTGATGCGTTCTTTGTCGCCGGCTATGCGATCATCTTGGTCGGAATTGGCTCGCTTCCGCATACGGAAGGCGACTCACTCCAACGGGTTCGAATCGCGCTTGATGGAGTCATCGGAGCGATCTCCGTGGGCGCTCTTGCCTGGGTGCTAGTTCTCGAACCAATCATCGTTGGCCTGGAAGGCGCGCCCCTCACGGATCGGGTGTTCGGCATCCTGTATCCGCTTGTTGACATCGCTGTGGTGGTGGTGGTCATGATCGCCACAATTCGAAGATCCACTCTGCGATTCGATGTCCGATTGCTGCTGTTCGGCGGGGCTGTGATCCTCCAGGGCATCGCCGACGTGAGCTATCTCGTGGAGGGAGTTGGGAAGAGCTTCACCGCGGCGGAGCCGTTGTTCGTGGTCTATCTGGGCGCTGCAGCGCTGTTCCTCAGTGCGGCGCTGGTTGTTGATCGTGTGCCGCAAGCTCGACAGTACGCGGATCGGCGGGTGCCCGTCTGGTCGATGCTGGCTCCCTACTCTGCCGCCGCGGTGATGGTCGCCTTTCTCCTGTATCGACTATGGGACGGGGTTGTCGACCAGGATGACCGAGTGCTGCTCGTCGCAACGATCGCTGTCGCGCTCCTCGTAGTCGCGCGACAAGGGATTGCCATTCGAGAAAACCGCACGATGGTGGAACGCGAGCGATCCGATCTCGTGTCTTCGATCTCGCACGAACTCCGAACCCCGCTCACCGCGACGGTCGGATTCGTGGCGATCCTCCAAGAGGACCCGAAGCTTGATCTGAAGGAGAGGATCGAGATGATCGACATTGTGATGGAACAGACCGCGCATCTCGAGCGCATCGTCCAGGATTTGCTGTTGGTCGCCAGCGACGCGCCGGGCCAGATTGCACTCGAGACCGCCGAGTGGCGCATCGAACCGCTCGTCGAGAATGCGATCGTCTATTCGATGATCGGTCATGACGGCATAACGACCGAAATCGAACCGGGCCTCTCTGCCATCGTGGATGCAGATCGCGTTCAACAGGTCCTGGTGAATCTCTTCTCCAACGCCCGCCGCTACGGCGGAGATATGTGCCTCGTCGTGGCCCGGTCGTTGCACGGTGGCCTGGTCCTCGAAGTTCACGACTCCGGTCCGGGCGTTCCGAAGAAGTACGAACTGACAATCTGGGACCGATTCGAGCGCGGTCCGAATCGATACAACGCAGTCGTTCCTGGAACAGGGATCGGACTTGCCGTGGTGAGGAATATTGCGATTGCCCATGGCGGTCGAGCTTCCTATCGGACGTCGGAACGCCTCGGTGGGGCCTGTTTCGTAGTCGAGTTCGGTGGTCGTGTTCCCGGTTCTGAGCCGATCGTCGCCGTACCGTCGAGCACAGTGGCGATCGGCTGAACAACCCGGCCCCTAGGCCTTCTCGAATCCCAGCCGCTCGCCGTCCACGGACACCCGGACGGTGTCCCCGTCCCGGAACGTGCCGTCCAGAATTGCCAGGGCCAGCGGATCAGCGATCGCCGTTTGGAGCAGGCGCTTCAAGGGGCGTGCTCCGTAGACAGCGTCGTACCCGTTCTCCGTCAGCCAGTCTGCAGCTTCGTCGGAGAGTTCGAGTTCGATCCGCCGATCGGCGAGTCGTCCCTCGAACCCGCTGAACTGAATTGCCGCGATCTGGCGGAGGTCGCCCTTCGTGAGCCGGTGGAACACGATGACATCGTCGATGCGGTTGAGGAACTCCGGGCGGAAGTGCGCTCGAACCGCATCCATGACTCGACTCTCCACAGCCTCCTGCGGCAGATCTGGATCGATGAATTCGGATCCCAAGTTCGACGTCATGATCAACACGGTGTTTGAGAAATCGACCGTGCGACCCTGACCGTCGGTCAGGCGCCCGTCATCGAGCAACTGGAGCAGCGCGTTGAAGACATCCGGGTGCGCCTTCTCGACCTCGTCGAGCAGGATCACGGCATACGGACGTCGCCTCACGGCCTCGGTGAGTTGGCCTCCCTCGTCGTACCCGACGTACCCGGGGGGTGCCCCGATGAGGCGGCTGACCGAGTGTTTCTCCATGTATTCAGACATGTCGATGCGGACCATGGCCCGCTCGTCGTCGAACAGGAAGCCTGCGAGAGCGCGGGCGAGTTCGGTTTTGCCCACGCCGGTGGGCCCGAGGAACAGGAATGAGCCGATCGGACGGTTGGGGTCGGAGAGTCCGGCTCGTGACCGCCGAATGGCGTTTGCCACCGATGCAACCGCCTCGTTCTGGCCGACCACCCGATCGTGGAGGTGATCCTCGAGGCGAACGAGCTTCCGGACTTCGCCCTCCATCAGTTTGGAAACCGGGATCCCGGTCCATCGGCTGACGACCTCGGCAACGTCCTCGTCGTCGACCTCTTCCTTGAGCATCTTCGTTTCGGCCTGGAGGGACT
>CBFDAN010000100.1:0-6564 GCA_965602815.1 uncultured bacterium | reverse complement strand
CTACCGCTCGTTGTCGGCGAGTTCTACCGGGGGTTGGTCCGGGGTCTCGATCGACACGAAGGAGAGACGTTCCTCGTCCTCTTCGTCGATATCGACGAGGACCGTCGAGCCGGCGGGGAATTCCCGGTGGAGCACCCGCTCCGAAAGCGGATCTTCGAGCAGCCGTTGGATCGCACGCCGCAACGGACGGGCACCCAACTGCGGGTCGTACCCCTTGTCGGCGAGTCGAGTCTTGGCCGCATCCGAGAGGGCCAGATCGATCGCCTGCGACTCGAGTTGCGTCCTCACCCGAGCGATGAGGAGATCGACGATGGTCTTGACCTCTTCCTTGGTGAGCTCGTGGAATACGATCACTTCGTCGATCCGGTTCAGGAACTCAGGTCGGAAGTGCTTCTTCAGCGAATCGACGACCCTCTCACGCATGCGGTCATAGTTGACCTCTTCATCGTCGGTGGTGAACCCGATTGCCTTCTTGCGAAGATCTGCGGTACCGAGGTTCGAAGTCATGATGATCACGGTGTTCTTGAAGTCGACCGTACGACCCTGCGAATCCGTCAGACGACCGTCTTCCAGAATCTGCAGCAAGATGTTGAACACGTCCTGATGCGCCTTCTCGATCTCGTCGAACAGCACCACCGAGAACGGCTTCCGCCTCACCGCTTCGGTGAGTTGCCCACCCTCGTCGTAGCCGACATACCCGGGAGGTGAGCCGACAAGACGGCTGACCGCGTGCTTCTCCATGTACTCAGACATGTCGATCTGGATCAGTGCGTCCTCGTCGCCGAACAGGAAAGCAGTCAGAGCTTTCGCCGATTCGGTCTTCCCGACGCCCGACGGCCCGAGGAAGATGAACGAACCGGCCGGCCGCTTCGGATCCTTTAAGCCGGCGCGCGTGCGTCGGATCGCTTTCGACACCGCTTCGATCGCGTCGTGCTGAGCGACAATGCGCTTGTGGAGTTCGTCCTCCATCTTGAGCAGCCGCTCGGTCTCTTCTTCGGTGAGGCGATGGACGGGAATCCCCGTCCACTGAGCGAGCACCTCGGCAATCTGCTCCTCATCAATGACCGCCGAGTAGTCCTCACCTACGGAGGCTCCCTGGGTTTCGAATTCGGAACGCTCGTCCATCAACACACGTTCTTGATCTCTGAGTTTGGCGGCCCGCTCGTATTGCTGGGCGTACACGGCGTCGCGTTTGTCACCGCGCAACTTCGAGATCTGCTCATCGATGTCGCGAACGTCCATTGGAAGGTCTTTTCGCTTCAGACGCATCCGGCTGCCGGCTTCGTCGATCAGGTCGATCGCCTTGTCTGGCAGGAACCGGTCCGCGATGTAGCGGTCGGCGAGATTCGCCGCGTTGACCAGCGACTGGTCCGTGAACCGCACCCGGTGATGGTCTTCGTAGGAGTCGCGCAAACCTTCGAGAATCTTGATGGTGTCGGCCACGGTCGGCTCCTCGACCTGAATCGGCTGGAACCGACGCTCAAGCGCCGAGTCCTTCTCGAGATACTTTCGGTACTCCTCGAGTGTCGTCGCCCCAACCGTCTGGAGCTCTCCCCGAGCCAGCATCGGCTTGAGGATGCTGGCCGCGTCGATGGCACCTTCGGCTGCGCCGGCACCGACGAGCGTATGGATCTCGTCGATGAACAGGATGATGTCGCCACGGGTCCGGATTTCTTTCAGAACCTTCTTCAGGCGTTCTTCGAAGTCACCGCGGTAGCGGGAGCCGGCAACGAGCGCGCCGAGATCGAGGGTGTACAAGTGCTTGTCGGTGAGCGTGTCGGGAACATTGCCGTCCACGATCTTCTGGGCGAGACCTTCAACGATGGCCGTCTTGCCGACGCCCGGTTCGCCGATCAGAACCGGATTGTTCTTCGTCCTGCGGGAGAGGACCTGCATGACTCGCTCGATCTCAGTGGCGCGCCCGATCACGGGGTCGAGCTTGCGTTCACGTGCGAGCTGGGTCAGGTTCCGTCCGAACTGATCAAGCACTGTGGAACCGCTGCTTGAGCCCGTCGACTCGGCGCGGCCGCTTCCGCCGGGATGACCCGCGGGAGCCGCCTCGTCACCCTGAACGCCCGAGAGAAGCTGGATGACCGTCTGACGCACCTTGTGCAGGTCGGCTCCGAGTTGCTGCAGCACCTGAGCAGCAACACCCTCCCCCTCACGGATGAGACCAAGCAAGATGTGTTCGGTACCGATGTAGTTGTGGCCGAGCTGAAGTGCCTCACGGAGAGACAGTTCGAGGACCTTCTTGGCGCGGGGAGTGAACGGGATATGGCCGCTCGGGGCCTGCGATCCCTGCCCGATGATTTCGACAACCTGGCTGCGAACAGACTCGAGGCTGATTCCCATACTCTCGAGGGCGCGAGCGGCGACACCTTCACCTTCGTGAATCAGGCCGAGGAGGATGTGCTCCGTGCCGATGTAGTTGTGGTTGAGGAGCCGCGCCTCTTCCTGAGCGAGGACGACGACCCTGCGGGCCCTATCGGTGAACCGTTCGAACAAGGCAATACCTCATGATGTAACGATGACGCCGGGTTCCCCGAGCGCCTCATCGAGTATAGGACGGGGTGTCGGTAAGACCCGGGTTGTCGGGCCGGAGGGTCCGGCTCATGATTCAGCGAACGCCTGGGGTACCATCCGGATTCCCGACAGTTCTTGGAGACCCGTGGATCGGCCCATTCTCAACGATCTCGTGCCCGTCCCCCGCGTGTGGGACCGCATGGAAACGGTTGAACGACGATTGCTCGAGGTGACGGAATCGGACGACGAGTTCCTCACCGATATCGCCCAACACCTGCTCCGGGCAGGCGGAAAACGGTATCGACCGTTGCTTGCCCAGGTCGCCGCCGAATTCGGTCCGAGCGACGGCGACGCACCCGTCGAAGCCGGTGTCTCCGTCGAGCTCGTACACGTCGGCTCCCTCTATCACGACGATGTCATCGATGAAGCCGAGTCCCGCCGCGGCGAGGTCTCGGTGAACGAGAACTGGTCGAACACAATTGCGATCCTTGCAGGCGACTTCCTTCTTGCACGGGCATCCGAAGTGGCGGCGCCCCTCGGCGAAGAAGCCGTTGCGCTCATCGCGCAGACCTACGCGCGCCTCTGCGAGGGACAGATCGCCGAGCTTCGATTCGCCGCCGGACTCGATCACGGAGCCGACGGCTATTTCCGAGTGATCGGCGGCAAGACCGCCAGCCTGATTCGGACATCCGCGCGGCTCGGAGCGCTCACCGCGGGAGCGAGACCGGAGAGCGTCGATGCCATCAGCGAGTGGGCGTGGGAGATGGGGCTTGTCTTCCAGATGACCGACGACGTGCTCGACCTGATCGCCGACGAGGCATTCCTCGGGAAGCCGGCCGGTTCGGACATTGGAGAGGGCGTCTACACCCTTCCGGTGCTGTATGCCGCAGACGGGCCAAGCGGCTCAGAGATTCGAGGACTCCTCTCCGGTGGCGCACCCACCGACCGCACCGTCATCGACCGGGTCATCGAACTCACGGCATCCGACGGTTTCGTCGACCAGGTGATCGACGAAGCCATGGCACACATGGCCCTGGCAGAACGGGCCTCCGACCGAATCCCCGACAGCTCACTGAGCCCCGTACTCCGCAACCTCGATTCCTACATCCTCGGCCGTGTCGAAGCCGCACGGGCGTGAGTAGCTGGGCAACTGTCCCCTCGGCCGAAGGACGGGGGGACGTGGAGGAGCATCAGCGCCGAAGCAGGGGGGCTCCTACTCGGGCCTCATCGTCGGGAACAGGATCACTTCCCGGATGTGTTTGCGGTCGGTGAGGAGCATCACCAGGCGGTCGACGCCGATGCCGACACCGCCGGTCGGCGGGAGGCCGTACTCGAGGGCCCTGAGGTAGTCCTCGTCAACGGGATGCGCTTCATTGTCGCCGGCCGCGCGCGCCGCCGCCTGAATCTCGAAACGCTCTCGTTGGTCGAACGGGTCGTTCAACTCGGAGAATGCGTTGGCGTACTCGGCGCCTGCGATCACAAGTTCGAAGCGCTCCGTAATCTCAGGGTTGTCCCGGCTTGAACGCGCGAGCGGCGAGACTTCCTTCGGGTAGTCGGTCACGAACGTCGGTTCCCAGATTCCGCCCTCAACGAGTTCCTCGTACAACGCGAAGATGACCCGCCCAGGACCCCACGAATCCTCAATGTCTACTCCGCGGCCCGCGGCGATCTCGGCAAGGTCGTGCGGCGGAGTTGCGAGCGACACCTCCACCCCGACCGCGTCGGAAACGAGATCCAGAAGCCGCGCCCTGCGAAACGGAGGCGCGAGGTCTACATGTCGACCTTGGTAGGTCGGCGTTGACGTGCCGGTCGCAGCCACGGCGACGCCGACGAACACGGCCTCGATCAAAGCCATGACGTCCTCGTAGTCGGCGAACGCTTGGTACGCCTCGAGCATCGTGAATTCTGGATTGTGGGTGGCGTCGACGCCCTCGTTCCGGAAGATCCGGCCGATCTCGAACACTCGCTCTATCCCGCCCACGACCAGTCGCTTCAGGAACAACTCCGTGGCGATACGCAGAGAGAGGTCGAGGTCCAGGGCGTTGTGATGTGTCTCGAACGGCCGGGCAGTTGCTCCCGTCGCTTGGCTGAGCAGGACCGGTGTCTCGACTTCGACGAATCCGCGATCCTCGAATTGTCGTCGGAGCTCGGAAATGACCTTCGCTCGAACGAGCGCCGTCTTCCTCGATTCGGCGTTCACCATCAAGTCGACGTACCTCTGTCTCGACCGGGCCTCGACGTCCTTGAGTCCGTGCCATTTCTCGGGCAACGGACGGAGCGCCTTGGACAGAAGCGTCACGGATGACACGCGGACGCTCAACTCGCCCTTCTTCGTGGCGATGATCTCCCCGGTGGCGCCGATCCAGTCTCCGGCATCGAGATCGAGGAACTCCTCGAAACCGCCTGCGCCGAGGACTGACACGCTGACGAAGAGCTGGATCCTCCCCGACACGTCTTGCAGCACGCCGAAAGCGAGTTTCCCCATGTCGCGCACATTCATGAGCCGTCCCGCAACCGTGGTCTCGACCCCGGTCTCGACGCCCGGATCGAGGTCGGCGAAGCGATCGTGAAGCGCGACTGCGAGATCGCTGCGGTCGAACCGAGACGGAAACCCTCCCCCGTCTGCGGCCCGCTGGTATTTCTCGATGCGGGCTGCAACGAGCGGATCGTCGTGTAGGTTCGGGCCGCCCGCGTCCTTGTCGGTCATTTGTCTTCCTGATTCCTGTCGAAGATCATCCGCAGGCCGTCGAGGGTCAGATACTCGTCCACGATCTCGACGTTGTGACAATACGGGACGATGGTAGGTGCAAGACCGCCGGTGGCAACAACGGTGGCAGCCTCGCCGACTTCGTCGGCGAGGCGGTCGAGGATTCCGTCGACGAGCCCGGCATGTCCGTACAAGGCACCGCTCTGGATGGCCTCAACGGTTCCCTTTCCGATCGGCGATCGCGGTGGAACGAACTCGACTCTGCGGAGCGCGGCAGTCCCTGAAATCAGGGCCCGCGTCGAGATCTCGAGACCAGGTGCAATCACCCCACCGATGTAGGCACCATCGGGCCCGACAACGTCGAAGTTCGTCGATGTCCCGAAGTCAACGACGATGGCGGGACTCCCATACTGCTCGCGTGCCGCGAGCGCATTGACGACCCGGTCGGCGCCGACCTCTCTCGGATTGTCGATCTGGATCGACATTCCGGTCCTGACTCCTGGGCCGATGACGAGGACCGGTCCATGTGAGAGCGCCGGCGCGACACTCCGCATCGTGGCCGTGATCGACGGCACGACACTCGAGACCGCAACACCACCGATGTCGTTCGGCGTGAACCCGTCGAGAGCGAGCACGCCGAGCAACTCCCAGCGCATCTCGTCGGACGTCTGTTCCTTCGTCGAGAACCGCCAGTGGCCGACGAGCTCTTCACCTCGGAAGAGGCCGACGGCAACTTGGGTGTTTCCAACGTCGATGGTGAGCAGCATTAGACCTCCCGGTAGAGAATCGAGGGTTCGCGGAGCCGGATGCCGACGTCGGGCACCCATCCCCCGTCGGACAAATCGATGTGGATGTTGTCGAGCAGACGCGTTGATCCAACGCGGGCAGCAACCGCCAGGAACGCAGGCCGGTTGAGCGCGACCGCCGGCGCCGCGGTGTCCCGGTCGGCGAGGGTTGCGTACTCGAGATCGATGCCGGGCTCTTCGTTCACCACGGTCGAGGCGATCCCCTCGAGCTCCCGTGCCAACCGCTCGCCCGCCGTCACAGCGGCGGCGGCAGCGAACATGCCTCGGCTGATCGACCGCGCGGCGACGCGTTGGGACGGATCGAGGTAGATATTCCTCGATGAAAGTGCGAGACCGTCAGCCTCGCGGACGATCGGAGCCCCAACGATGACGGTCGGGAACGAGAGGTCGAGCACCAGGCGCCGTACGGTCACGAGTTGCTGCGCATCCTTGCGACCGAAGTACGACCGATCAGGTGCGATGCCGGCAAGGAGTTTCGCCACCACGGTGGCCACCCCGTCGAAGTGTCCCGGCCGGCGCGCTCCCTCC
>CBFDAN010000099.1:0-6801 GCA_965602815.1 uncultured bacterium | reverse complement strand
CTGCCAGGCTCTACCAGCGTCCCCCAGCGGCTTGATTATCAATTGGCCATGCACAGGGCGCAGGTCCCTTCGTTACCTGTGGATGATCCGTTGACGAGCGATGAAAAGGGCGTTTATTCTGCTTATACTCTCGACCTCAACGTGGTCCGGGCGCGGCAGGCGACAACGCCGGAGCAGTCGAACCACACGTCAGTCCAGGATCGGATCCACGTGCGACAGTCTTCGAGAAGAAGCGAGGCCGGCGGAAACACGCACCGCGGTGACTCTGGTGGACGATGGGAAAGACCGGTGCACGGCGGAGGACGGCATCTGGCTCGCCCCGATTGACCGTCGCGCCGACGCCCGGGGACTCCTGCCGCTGACTCTCGTCCTTGCCCGCCGACCGCGAGATGTGGTACAAAGTCGCGTCGCGTTCACGGTGCCGCGGAGTCGTATGCCAACGAGAGCAGTTGCTTGGGGGGCGGGGAACGTTCGGCGAGTTCGACCAGAAGCTCATGGAGCAGTCCGACGGGCGCGCGTGATCATCTCCGCGAAGCGACGGAACGTCTTCGGCACGATCGGAGACGGGTGCGCCGAAGTTTTCGACTTCCTCAACGCACACGACGCCTGATCGTTCCCACCGCGCAACGGTGAGTCGAAGTCATCCGCAGAAGAAAGCAAGGAAAGGACAGCCATGATGCACCCGCGACATTTGATCTCGATCGCCGTGTTGCCGACGCTCTTCCTCTTCGGCACGACCCGGAACCTCGGTGCCCAACAGCCGCACGAGCACAAGCCCAACGGTATGGGATTCCCCGACTTCGGCCACATGGTGACCGCGAATGAGTACGAGGCGTCCTACTCCGACCAGCCGATCTTTCGCCTGAAGACGGACTTCCCCGAGGGCAAGCCCCCTTCGACGTTGCCCGACTTCATGAAGAAGATCGACTTCAAGGAGGGCCCCCGGGAATACCTGCTGGCCGCCCGGCAGTACTCCCTCGAGGGAAACCTCCCAGCGTTCGGCGGGGGCAAAGTCGCATGGGACCCGTTCGCGAACCCCGTCCGCCCCTGGTACCACATTCCGTGGCTGCACCCGTCACAAGGCTATCCGCCCAACGGCGGCACCGAAGGCTTTCGCGGGTTGATCAAGGAAGCCGAAGTCAACCCGTACCAGCTGGCCGCTACGCAGAGCGGTAGCTACCAGGTCTATGCGATCACCCTGGTGAACGAGTACGCCGGCTACACCCTGGCGCGGATGTGGAAGGATCCCGCGAACCCCGATCCCCGCGCCACGGACGCGAGGTACGACGGCGGATTCCCTCACGGCACGGTGTTCGCCAAGCTGCTGTTCACCGATGCACCGGCGAATGCGGGCGACGACACGTCGAACCCCTACGACTACGTGCCCTACCTGCGCAACGGTGTCGACTGGCAGGTCTACATCACGTCGAACTGGAACTCAACCGACTTCGAGGTGAAGACCGTACACCTTCTGCAGATGGATCTGATGATGCGCGATCCGCGGGCCGACCGCTCGCCGCGGAACCCCGAGGGGATCGGCTGGGTATTCGGCACGTTCGTCTACAACGGAGCCGTGCGCAACCGCACCAGCAAGTTCCTCAACTTGGTGCCGCTGGGCGTCATGTGGGGCAACGATCCGGAGAACACGGAGAACAACGTCACGCCGTATCCTCCGAGACCGATCGACGAGATCATCAACGAAGAGCTCGAGCAACAGGAGGTCTTCGTCCTCGACGACACGCCCCCGCAGCATCTCGGCTGGAACTCGAGACTGAACGGCCCGGCGGACTTGAACACGTCGTCCTGCCTCTCCTGCCATATCTCCGCCCAATACCCGCCGTTGACGAGCTTGGTCGCCCCGTCGATGGTGCCGCCGGGTGGTCCGCTGCCGCCGGCCCTCGGCGGGACACCCCAATGGATGGAGTGGTTTCAGAATATCAACTGCGCCACGCCCTTCGACCAGCGGGCCTTCTCGACCGACATGTCGTGGCAGATCTCCATCTCCCTGCAGAACTTCTATGACCAGAAGAGCAAGTTGGCGGAAGGCGAATGGGCGAGCGAGTTCGGCCTTCGTGCGCAACCCGTCGGGCGCGGCGGCACGCGATAGACCGCAAGAGACGCCGCCGGCGCCTGATGTCCCTCCCGTCGGTTCATTCCCTCGACGTTGACCCGGAAGCGAGCACCTCCATGACTACACTTGCCCCTGCTATCGACGAAGCCCTCGCCTCGCGCGCCGAGGAGTACGCACGGAACCTCGTGTTCTACGTGAACCAGCAGCGGTTCGAGATCGAAAACCCGGACCCGAGGGTGCTTCTGGTGGACTTCCTTCGCTCGACGGAAGTCGGATTGACGGGCACGAAGCACAGCTGCGGCCAAGGCGGCTGCGGGGCGTGCACGGTCACGCTGTCACGCTACGACGAGGCGCGGGAACGGGTGGTGGTGCATACCGCGACCAACTCGTGTCTCCGCCCGCTCTGCGCGCTCGACGGCATGCAAGTGACCACGGTCGAGGGACTCGGCCGCGTGAATACCGAGGTGAACCCGGTCCAGTACGAGATAGCCAAGTGCAACGGATCGCAGTGCGGCTACTGCACACCCGGCTTCGTGATGAACATGCATTCCCTTCTGCTGGAGAACGAGCACCGCGACTTGTCCAGCAAGGAGATCGAGGACGCATTCGACGGCAACATCTGCCGTTGTACGGGCTTTCGGCCGATCCTCTACGCGATGAAGCAGTTCGCGTTCGACCGAGACCAGCGGGAGGACGAGGGGACGCCTGAGTGTCTCGTCGATCCCGCCATGGACGTCGAGCATTACAAGAGGCCCCGTGCCGACTTCCCCGACGAGCTGAAGCGACCGGCGCGGGCAGTGGCGTACGGCCACCGGGGCCACCGTTACGAGTGTCTCTGGTTCCGACCGCTGAATCTGGAGGGTGTGCTCGCGTTGATGCAGACGTTCTCGGATCATGAAGTGAAGCTCGTCGTCGGGAATACGACGGTGGGCATCCCCGACGTCAATCCGCGCGATCCGGATGTGTACATCGACATCGCGCACGTGGCGGAGCTGCACAAGATTCGTCCGGCCGACGATCACCTGGTGGTGGGAGCGGCGGTCACGTACACGCAGTTGCTCGATGTCCTGGACGAACTCCTCCGAGACGAGCCGGACGCGGAACGCACCGCGGGGCTCGAGGCGCTCCATTACATGGCCCGCCGGACTGCGGGGATGATCGTCCGCAACGTCGCGAGCCTGGCCGGCAACACGATGCTGGTCGCGCGCAATGCGACCCAGGACGGGACGCCGTTCCCGTCGGATCTGTTCACGGCCCTCTGCGCGCTCGACGCCCGGGTCGTCGTGCGACTGCCGGACGGAGAATCGCGACCCCTGGGGATGCTCGAGTTCGTCGAGGCATACAACGCCGAGGAGGGATTCGGCCGGCAGGCCGTGATCCTCCGCTACGAGATTCCCTACACGGCGGCGGGCGACCACGTCACGACGTACAAAGTCGCGCTCCGCGAGGTGAACTCACACTCGCTCGTCAACGCAGGTCTACGGATCACCATCGGCGAACACCGGAAGATCGAGCGGGCCGCCCTGGTCTTCGGCGCGATCGCCCCGGTGGCGTTCCACGCCCGGAAGACGGAGGAGTACCTGACCGGCAAAGCCTGGGGACCCGATACCTATGAGGAAGCGCAACGAATCCTGATGAGCGAGATCCGCGAGATTCAGGCCGGTCTGCCCGCCTGGTTCCGCGAACTTCCCTACGACGGGAGCTGCGACGCGTACCGCTTGTCACTGGCGGAGTCGTTCTTATACAAGTTCTACGTCCAGGTGTCGGGAGTGATCGACCCCAACACGATTCCCGACGAGGACCGCTCGGCGGGTGAACGGTCCGAGCGAAAGGTCTCGTGGGGGACGCAGACGTTCGCCGCCCCGAGCGAGGGTCCGGCGGCCGGACAGCCTTTCATAAAGCTGTCGGCCTTCGAGCAGGCGACCGGCGAAGCCTTGTACACGCACGACCTGCCGCTTCCGGTGCGCGGCGTGCAGGGGTCGTTCGTGACCAGCACGGCCGCCTACGCGAACTTCTGGTATCAGATTCCGGACCGCGACGGTTCGACGTACTCAGTGGACGTCGATGCGCTGATCGACCATCTCCGGACGCGGTTCGGCCGGGAGTTCGTCGACTACATCACGTCTCGCGACATCCCCGCCGGGGGCGTCAAAGGCGTGACAAACACGCGCACGCCGCCAACCGATCCCTGGTTCTGCGAGGAGTCCGTCGCCTGTTTCGGCCAGTGCATCGGTCTGGTCGTGGCCGAGAGCGAATCCGCCGCGAACGACATCGCTGCGTACGTCCGCGATGCGTGTATCGAGTACCGCCACCATGAGCCCGTGGTGCTCGACATCGAAGCGGCGATCGCGCGGAAGCAGTTCTTCGAGGGTTACGACAAAGACGACAACCACTCGCTCGAGACCCCGGGGTTCAAGGACAACAGCGCGTGGACGAAGGAGAACGGCCGCGTCGACGTGGGCGGCGTCCCGTGCGAGGTCATTCACGGTGAGCAGCACACCGGATCGCAGATCCACTTCTATATGGAAACGCAGTCCTGCCTGGCGATCCCCGGTGAGGGTCCGGAGATCGTGGTTCACTCGTCCACCCAGAGTCAGAATTCGGTCCAGGGCGAGATTCACATGACGCTCGCCGTGCAGGCCAACCAGGTCGAAGTCGACATCAAACGGCTTGGCGGCGCGTACGGCGGCAAGACCACGAGGACTCCCTTCGTGGCGGTTCCAGCCGCGCTCGCCGCGAGCAAGCTGCGTCGCCCGGTGCGGGTCGCGATGCCCCGCGACGTCGACTCGTGGATGATTGGATGTCGGCATCCGTTCCTCGGCAGGTTCAGCATGGCGATCGCCTGCGACGGAGACGGGATGGGGAAGCTCATGGGCTCCGCCACCGACTTCTTCTCCAACGGCGGCAACACGATCGACTGCTCGTTCGACGTGATGGACTGCGCCCAGTTGGGAGCCGACAACTCGTACAACGTGCCCTACTTCTTCACGCGGGGCGAGGTTTGCCGGACCAACATCCACAGCAACGGCGCGATGCGTTCGTACGGCGGCATCCAGGCCATGCTGATACAGGAAGAGGCCCTCGAAGCCGCCGCGCACAAGATCGGCATGTCGCCTGAGGCGGTCCGTGAGATGAACTTCTACGAGACCGGCGACACGACTCCCTTCGGTCAGCAGCTCGAGTACTGCTACATCCGTGAAGTGTGGGATCGATTGAAGACACGGTCCGATTTCGTGGCGCGCGAGCAGCTCGTCAAGGACTTCAACGTGAAGAACCGCTGGCGGAAGCGGGGTATCTCGATGATCCCGCTGAAGTACGGCCTCGGATACAACCTGGGGTTCCTGATGCAGGGAGGCGCGCTTGTCGACGTGTATACCGCCGACGCCACCGTGCTGGTCGAGATCGGCGGCGTCGAGATGGGCCAGGGACTCATGACCAAGGTGGCGCAGGTGGCCGCCAGGGAACTGAACGTGCCCCTCAATCTGATTCGTATGGGATCGACCCAAACGAACGTCGTGCCCGATTCGATCGGCACCGGCGCGACGTCCGGAACGGATCTGAGCGGCGGCGCCGTCCAACAGGCCTGCCAGGAGCTGCGTGACAACCTCGAGCAGCTCTGCCATCGCCTCGAGGACGAGAACGGAAACGAGTGGTGCCGGACGAACGGCATCGACTACTGGAATCACAAAAATGGTTGGCGCACCGTCGTCGACACGAAGGGGACGCCGACCTTGATGTGGAACAACGTGGTGGGCATGGCGTTCACGAATCGCGTAGATCTCTCGGCGCAGGCTCTGTATTCGACGCCGGGGATGGTCGATGGAACGGACCAGCAGTTCTACGGGTTCACCTATAGCGCCGCCTGCAGTGAGGTCGAGATCGACGTGCTGACGGGCGAAACGACGGTGGTCCGGTCGGACATCTGCTACGACATGGGCGAGAGCATCAACCCCGCGATCGACATCGGTCAGATCGAAGGGGCCTTCGTGATGGGCATCGGCTACGTGCTGACTGAAGATCTGATCTTCCAGCCGCACGGAACGGCAATCGGCCGGAACAACACACCGAACACCTGGACCTACAAGCCTCCGGCGACGACCACCATTCCGGTCGAGATGCACGTCGACCTCTTCCCCCGCGACGACGCCCCAGGCGTTCCGCAGAATCCGAATCTCTTGATGGGGTCGAAGGGAGTGGGCGAACCACCGCTGGTGCTGGCCGCGAGCGTCTTCTTCGCCGTCAAGCACGCGGCCCTCTCCGCCCGACAGGATAAGGGACTCGACGACTGGTTCCCGCTCGAATCGCCGGCAACGGTCGAACGCGTCCGCGCGGCGTGTGTCGGAGGCTTCGAGGCGGCAGGCGCTTCGCGCTGAACACCCTTGAGCCGCTGTCGGTGGTCGTTCTCGGCGGGTTGTTGACGTCGACGGTCAGCTCGAGCAGCGCGTCGCTGAAGCGGGGTTGCCTGGGGATCCTCGCGCACAGCTTGCCGACCGCGTCGGCTACGGTTCGTTCGCGGACACGCGATCGGCGTCAATAGGGTTCTTGCCCCGATCTGGTCTCGAATTACCTCGCGAAAGATCGCAAGCGGCCGTATGGTGCAAATATTCGAACGAGCCCCGTATGATATTGTTATCGGACGATATTACTGATGATCTACTCGTTGCAATGACCCATGTCATACAACCCCACGACCTCCTCGTAATCGCCCTGGCCGGTTGGCTTAACTGCCA